>NZ_BACZ01000421.1 GCF_000333375.1 Curtobacterium sp. B18 | reverse complement strand
CGCGGTAGCCCTGCTCGTCGGTTGAGGCCATCACGCCCATTGACACCTCGGCGTCCCGGCCGAGCCGCTCGTGGACGGCGTCCTCGAGGGCCGCCGCGAACGCCACGAGCCCGGCACGGTCGCGGCTCCGGAGCGACTCGAGGTCGATCTGCACGCCGCGCAGGTGTTCGTCGGACGCGAGGTCCGCCAGGCGCCCGGCGACCCGCGACCGGTTCCCGGCATCCGACAGCAAGGCGGTGCCGACCTCGGGCGAGAAGTCGCCGATCGACTCCGAGAAGTTGCTGACGAGCAGTTCGGGAGCGGCTCCACCGTCCTCCGCGGTCCGGGCGAGTGCGCCGACGCCGGCCGGCAGGTCGTTCAGCCCGGCGCCGTCGTCCGTCACCGTGACGCCGTCGATCCCGATCGTCGCCGCACGTCCGGACGCGTCCGAGACCGTGGCCGCGGACCCGTCCCCGGGTTCGACGTACGCCTCGACGGCGAGGTCGGCGTCGGATGCCTGCGTCGCGGCGCAGCCGCCCGTGACCATCGCGACCACGACCGCGATCCCGACCACGAGCCCCGTCCGCCGCACCATCCGCTCACCGTAGCGTGCGGGGCGGAGCGGGCCGCGCCTCCCTGCCCTCAGACGGAGGCGCCCTCGAGCCGGTCGACCGCGACGGCGAGCTCCTCGAGCTCGGGGACCCCGCGCGCTTCGGCCAGCGCTTCCTCGAGCGCGGCGGCGTGCACGGGCGTGGCCTCGTCGAGCAGCCGCTGACCGGCGTGCGTGAGCTCCGTGTAGAGCCCCCGACGGTCGTCGGCGCAGAGCACGCGGGTGAGGAGCGCGCGCTCCTCCAACCGGTTCACGAGCCGGGTGGTCGCGCTCGGGCTCAGCGCAGCCGCGCGGGCGAGCTGCTGCATGCGCATGTGGAAGCCGTCCTGGCGGCGGAGTGCGTCGAGCACCGTGAACTCGACGACCGACAGGTCGACCGCGCGGAGCGCCCGCTCGAGCCGCGCCTCGATCAGGCCGTGCAGGGCGGCGAGGGTGCGCCATCCGTGGGCGCGGACGGCGACGGACGAGTCGTCGACGGACATGGGTGCCTCCAGGTGTGCTTCCGGGCAGGATCAGTTGCTTGCGCGGATACCCCGCGTGTGCAACTATCAATGTCCCGCGTCTGCAACAACCAGCGTACGCGGGCCAGCTGCACCGCACAACGGAAGGACATCCATGCCCGCGGGACTCATCGCCCTCGCACTCGGCGGATTCGGCATCGGCCTGACCGAGTTCGTCATCACCGGGCTCCTGCCCGAGGTCGCCGCCGACTACGGCGTGACCGAGACCACCGCCGGGTGGCTCGTGACCGGGTACGCCCTCGCCGTCATCGTCGGCGCCCTCGGACTCACCGCCGCGACCACCAGACTCCCCCGCAAACCGGTGCTCATCGGGTTGCTCGTGCTGTTCGTGATCGGCAACACCCTGTCCGCCGTCGCGCCGGTGTACGGCGTGATGATGCTCGGTCGGGTGATCGCCGCCCTCTGCCACGGGGCGTTCTTCGGCATCGGCTCCGTGGTCGCGTCGAACATGGTCGCGAAGGAGAAGCGGGCGTCCGCGGTCGCTCTGATGTTCACCGGGCTCACCGCCTCGAACGTGCTCGGCGTCCCGTTCGGCACCCTCCTCGGCCAGGCACTCGGCTGGCGCGCCACGTTCTGGACCATCGCGGCGATCGGTGTGGTCGCGCTCGTCGGCGTCGCCGTGCTCGTCCCGACCGTCCGCTCGACCGATGCAACGGTCCCCTCGCTCCGCCGGGAGCTCGGCGCCTTCCGCTCCGGCCAGGTGTGGCTCTCGCTCGGCATCACCGTGCTCGGCTACGGCGGGATGTTCGGCGCCTTCACGTACATCGCGTACACACTGACCTCGGTGTCCGGGTTCTCGTCGAGCGCCGTGCCGTGGCTGCTCATCGTGTTCGGCGTCGGGCTGTTCGTCGGCAACTTCGCGGGCGGCAAGCTCGCGTCCCGGTCGATCGACGGCACGCTGCTCGTGGTGCTCGTCGTCCTCACGGTGGTGCTCGCCGTGTTCGCGGCAGTGGCAGCCTCGCCCGTGCTCACCGTGATCGCACTCGTGCTCATGGGGGCGTTCGGGTTCGCCACCGTGCCGGCGCTGCAGACGCGGGTGATGCAGTACGCCGACCACGCACCGACCCTGGCGAGCGGGGCGAACATCGCGGCGTTCAACCTCGGGAACGCACTGGGCGCCTGGATCGGCGGCCTCACGATCGCGGCGGGGCTCGGCTACACGTCGCCGATCTGGGCGGGCGCCGGGATCACCGCGGCCGCCGTGGTGCTCACCGCCGTCGCCGCGGGCGCGGCGCGTCGCCACCACGCGCGCGGCGCGGTGTCGACGGGCAGCGTCGCGACCGTCTGACGCGCGGGCGCGGGGCGCTGGCGCGGGGCGCTGGGCGCGGGGCGCTCCGCGAGGTTTCGTGAGCAGGAATGGTCGGGTCACGTGCGCACACCCGACCGTTTCTGCTCACGAAGTTCGCGGCCGTCACGGCGCACCCCCGCATGGACGGGAGGTGCGGTGCGGGCTGGCACCGCGCCTCGCGTCCGGCGGTGGTGGCGCCGCGCACTCGAGTGCCCGGTGCTCCCGGTGTTCCCGGTGCCCCTCGGTGCTCCCGGTGTTCCGGTGTTCCTCGGGAACGACAAAACCCCGGTCGAGGAGGACCGGGGTTTCGATGCCGCGGAGACGGAGGGATTTGAACCCTCGGTCCCCTCAAAGGGGACTCCACCTTAGCAGGGTGGTGCACTCGGCCGGACTATGCGACGTCTCCAAGCACTCTCGCGAGCGCTCCCACCACCATACAGGAGGTCGGGCACGGTCTCGACACCGTCCTTGCGCCGAGCCCACAGTAGGGTCCCCCGAAGTGGGGACAGCCGGAGGTTGTCCGCCCGTACCCCGGTCAATAGCATCGTCGAGGCGCGGCCATCACATTCCGGGGTCCACCCCGTCGCCGCGACACAGCACCGACGTCGCTCCTGGGCGGCGAGCCCGACGCGCGCCCGATCGCGCGAGGCTCAGACCGAGGAGTGACCAGGGGGCGCGGCCCACCACCGCGCCCCCGCTCTCGGTCTCCGTCTGGTGCGGCCCGCGTTCGTCCGGCTCGTTCCCGGCTGCCGGCGCACTCCCGGCTCCGGCGCGCTCCCGGCTCCGGCGCGCTCCCGGCTCCGGCCCGCCTGTCGTTTCGCGCTCACCGACATCTCACGGCCCGGAACGCCCGTGAACTGTCGGTGAGCGCGAAACCTCGGCGCACAGCCGTGCGCACAGGTGCCTGCGCGCGGGAGCGCTCAGGCGGCCGCCCGGAACCGCTCCGGCAGCGCGATCAGGGCGTCAGCGAGCTCGACCAGCACCGCCGCACACTCGTCGAGCGCATCCCGCTCGGCCGCCACGGTCGCCCGATCCGCCAGCACCCGCCGCTCCCGCCGCGCGACCACGGCGTCGATGCCGTTCGCCAGCGCCACCTCGTCCGTGAAGAACGCGTCGAGCACGGCACGCTGCGACAGGAGCCAGTCGGCACTGACCGCCGCACCGCTCCGGCGCAGCCACCACGAACCGATCTCGACGAACACACCACCCTCGGTCGCGCACGTCCGCAGCCAGGCGACGTCGAACCGGTCCGCACTCCGGGCGACTCGCTCCTCGTCGTGGACGGCACCACCGTCCGCTACGCGTGGGGCGACGTGGTGCGGTGAGCGAGGACCCGCACGACCTCGAGCGGTTCGTCCGCGCCCAGCAGGGGGTGTTCGACACCGCCGTCGCCGAGCTCGGCCACGGCCGGAAGTCCTCGCACTGGATGTGGTTCGTGTTCCCGCAGCTCACCGGCCTCGGCCGCTCGCCCACCGCCCAGCAGTACGCGCTCGACGACCTCGGTGAAGCCCGGGCGTACCTCGCCCACCCCGTCCTCGGCCCCCGGCTGCTCGAGGCGTCCGCCGCTGCCCTGGCAGCACCGGCACGGTCGGTCGACGAGCTGTTCGGCGGTGTCGACGCGATGAAGCTCCGGTCGTCGATGACCCTCTTCGCCGAGGCCGCGACGGACCCCCGGCCGTTCCGGGCGGTCCTCGACCGGTGGTTCGGCGGGACCGCGGACCCGGTGACGCTCCGGCTGCTCCGACCCCACGACTGACCCGCTCCGGGCCGGGCGGGACACCGTTCACATATCAGGTACGGTGAACGGTGCGCCCGCACCCACCGGTGCCGAGCAACCGACCCGATGCCCCGATCCCGGAGGAACCCGCATGCCGGTCCCCAGCAGTGCACCCACCGAGCACCAGCTGCTCCGCGACACCGTCCGGTTGAAGATCCACGCCGCGATCATGGACGGCACGCTGGAGCCCGGCGAACGGCTGAACGACGACGAGCTCATCGCCTGGCTCGGCGTCTCCCGCACCCCGATCCGCGAGGCCCTGAGCCAGCTCGCCCGCGCCGGCCTCATCGAGATGGCACCGAACCGGTACACCCGCGTCACCACCCCGAACCCGGCCGAGGTGGTCGAGGCGCTGCAGACCCTCGGCGTCCTGTTCGGCGGGGTCGTCCGACTCGCGGTCCCGCGGCTCGGTGCGAACGCGAAGAAGAAGATCCTCGCGCAGCTCGACGCCACGATCGCGGACTACGAGGCGCACGACGTCGCTGCGGTCAACCGTGACGCCCTCGCCGTGTTCGCCCGCTACGTCGAGGAGTGCGGCAACGAGAACCTCCAACGCGTCTGCCGGGACACCATGGACGGTCTCGCGTTCCGCCTGCGTCTGCCGAACCTGGACGAACTCGTCGACTGGGACCGGATGACGGCGGACTTCCGACGACTGCGCGAGGCCACGGCGTCCGGCGACAACATCGAGGCCGAGCTCGCGACCGAGGCCATCCACCTGCTGCCGGGCGAGAAGCGCTGACCTCACCTGAGTCCCCGTACAGGAACACGCCCGTCCCGCACTCGCGAGGCGGGCGTGACCCGTTCCGGACGGTCCGTGCCGGAGCCTCGCCCAGCCGCTCGTCGCTCCCAGTCACACGGTCCGGCGAGCCGGTAGCATCGCCCCGACCACCCCGTCGACCGCCACGGAGCACCGCATGAGCCACCGTCAGCCGGACCGCACCGAGATCGCCTCGCGCCTCGCCGCCGCGGTCGGCCGGATCAACCGACGGGCCCGGTCCGACTCGGCCGCGCTCGGGTACGGCATCGTGTCCGCGCTCGCGACGATCCAACGCGAGGGACCCCTGCGCCCCGGCGACCTGTCGCGGATCGAGGTCGTCACGAAGCCGACCATGACCCGCATCCTCACCGAGCTGGAGCAGCGCGGGTTCATCGAGCGCGAAGCCGACCCGCGGGACGGTCGCGCCTTCATGGTGACGGCCACACCAGAGGGTGCCGCGGCGGTCGAACAGGCACGGTCCACGCGCACCGGCATCGTCGCCGAGCTCATCGCCGACCTCCCCGAGGCGGACGTCGACGCCATCGCCGCCGCACTCGACGCACTCGAGCGCGTGGCCCAGGGCGAGCGCACCCAGGAAGCTCACACCTCCGCTCCGTGATCCGGTCGTTACCGAACCGTTACCAACGGGTGGACGGACGGTTCTGCCAGCCAAACTGGACGGTGTGCCCAGCAACACCGGTCATCGTGGCGGCTTCGCCCCGCGGCGGCCACCCCCACGGCCGCACGTCGGCGGACGGACGGGCCCCACACCACCGTCCGGTCCTCCCCCGGCTCGCGAGCCCCTGACGACGGACGTCGACCCGTCCACCCCTGCGCGCTCCCCCATCCCCCGCACGCAGCGTCACGCGGCACGCACCCCAGAGTCGGCCGACCACCGGAACCGATGACAGGACGCAACACCGACCTCCCGACCACCACGGCCTCGACCAGACGTGAGGCCCTGAACTCCCCCACCCGGCGACTCCGTCGTGCGCTCCGCCGCCCCACCACGCTCATCGTGGGCGGAGCCGCCGTCCTCGCCGTCGCCGGAGGCATCGCCACCGTCGGCACGCAGCCCGCGATCGGCGAGGCCCTCGGCATGCCGACCGCCAGCGCCACCGCGGCACCGGCCCTCGCCGGCACCGCCCTCGACCGGGCGCAGGCCGCAGCGACCATCGCCACGGCCGAGACGGTCGTCGACGCGGCGAACGACAAGACGGACACCGCGACGCTCGAGCGCCGGATCGACGCACTCGACGACTACCGGTCGCTCTCCGGCGCCGCACTCACCTCGCGGATCTCCTCGACGGTCGACGCCACCACCGAGGTCGCGGACGCCAGCGCCGTGCAGGACAAGCGCGACGCCGACGCGAAGACGGCCGCGGCCGCCGCCGCGAAGCGCGCCGCAGCCGAACGGGCCGCCGCAGCCGAGGCCGCTCGGAAGCAGGCGGCCGCGAACACGGTCGCCGGTGCGAAGGCGACCGCGAGCTCGATGGCCTCGTCGAAGTACGGCTGGGGTGCCGACCAGTTCCAGTGCCTCGACAACCTCTGGACCAAGGAGTCCGGCTGGAACTACCAGGCCGTGAACGCGAACGGTGGCGCGACCGGCATCCCGCAGGCGCTCCCCGGCTCGAAGATGGCGACGATCGCCTCGGACTGGCAGACGAACGCGACCACCCAGATCACCTGGGGGCTGCAGTACATCAACGACGCGTACGGCACGCCCTGCGCCGCGTGGGCGCACTCGCAGGCGTCGAACTTCTACTGAGTCGACGCGCTGCACCGACGACGAACGGCCCCGGGTCCTGCACCCGGGGTCGTTCGTCGTGTAGGCATGCGCACGTGACCACCATCGGACTCCGCCGCATGGCGCCGCGCGACCCCACCGAGGACCACCGCGCCGCCAGTCCCCTCGAGCTCCTCTTCGACCTCGTCTTCGTGGTCGCGGTCGGGTTCGCCGCGACGAACCTGCACGAGATCGAGGTCGAGGGGCACGTCTCGTCCGCCGTCCTCGCGTACGCGTTCGTCTTCTTCGCCATCTGGTGGGCGTGGATCAACTTCACCTGGTTCGCGACCTCGTTCGACACCGACGACTGGCTCTACCGGGTGATGACGTTCGTGCAGATGGCGGGGGTGCTCGTGCTCGCCGCCGGGGTGCACGCCGTGATGGTCGAGGGGTCGACCACGATCGTGGTGCTCGGGTACGTCGTCATGCGGCTCGCGCTGGTCGGGCAGTGGCTCCGGGTCGCCGTCTCATCGCCGCGGTTCCGGCGGACGGCGCTCCGGTACGCGGCCGGGATCGTCGTGGTCCAGGTGCTCTGGGTGCTCGCCCTCCTCCTGCCCGACGACGTCGCGCTCGGCGTGGTCCCGGTGCTCGTCCTGCTCGAGGTCCTCGTCCCGCCGTTCGCCGAGGCCGGCGCGCAGACGACCCCGTGGCACACCCGGCACATCGCCGAGCGGTACTCGCTGTTCACGCTCATCGTCCTCGGCGAGGGGCTCGTCGCGTCGGCGAACGCGGTCATCGACGGCATCGCGCACGCCGACCACCTCGGCTCGCTGCTGGTCCTGGCCGCGTGCGGGCTCGTGATCGTCGCCGGACTGTGGTGGATCTACTTCTCCCGCGAGCAGCACGACCGCATCCGCTCCCTGCCGACCGCGCTCGTGTTCGGCTACGGCCACTACCTCGTCTTCGCCGCGGCCGGAGCGCTCCCCGCGGGCATCGAGGTCGCGGTGAGCGCGGACGCGGGCGAGGCCGACCTGTCGCACGCGACCGTCGCCGCGACGATCGCGGTGCCGGTCGCCCTGTTCGTGCTGTCGATCTGGGCGTTGGCGCTCCGCCCGTCGCTCAGTCTCCGGTGGAACGTCGTCGTCGTGGTCCTCGCCGTCGCGGTGCTCGCGAGCATCGCCGTCCCGGCGGCGTCCCTCGTGACGACGGCCGTCCTCGTCGCCGCGGTGGTCGTCGTCCTCGAGGTGGCCGACCGTCGGCCGTGACCCGACGCCGGACCCGCGGGTTCGTGCCGTGGACGGCACCA
>NZ_BACZ01000422.1 GCF_000333375.1 Curtobacterium sp. B18 | reverse complement strand
TTCGCGAAGGCCGTGCGGGGCGTGGACCCGCGAGTCTCCGCCATCCTGTCCGCCCACACGCACCAGACGTACGTGCACTGGGTCGCCCCGACGGGGAGCGACGTCGAGCGTCCGGTGATCCAGACCGGTTCGTACGGCTTCAACCTCGGGCACGTGCAGCTGCAGGTCGCGGCCGACGGCACGGTCACCCCGTCCGTGGCCGAGAACATCCGGCTCGTCGACGGCACCTTCACGCCGGACGCCGACGTGCAGGCCACCGTCTCCGCTGCCGTGGCCGAGGCCGACGAGCTCGGTGCCGTCGAGCTCGGCACGGTCGACCGGGACCTCAAGCGCGCCGTCCAGTCGAACGGTTCGGAGAACCGCGGCGGCGAGTCCACCATGGGCAACTTCGTCGCCGAGGTGCAGCGCGCCGCGACCACCCGACAGGGCTCGCAACTCGCGTTCATGAACCCCGGCGGCCTCCGCGCGGACATCGCCTCGGGCGCGGTCACCTACAAGGAGGCCGCGGTCGTCCAGCCGTTCGCCAACACCCTCGTGGTCCTCGACCTGACGGGCGCGCAGATCCGCCAGGCGCTCGAGGAGCAGTGGCAGCCGACCGGGTCGAGCCGGCCGTTCCTCAAGCTCGGCGCCTCGGACGGCTTCGGGTACACCTACGACCCGGACGCAGCCGCGGGCTCGCACGTCACGACGATGACCCTCGACGGGAAGCCGATCGTGGCCGACACGACGTACAAGGTCACGGTCAACTCGTTCCTCGCCGGGGGCGGCGACAACTTCGCGGCGTTCACGCGGGCAGCGGCGAAGCAGGACAGCGGGACGGTCGACCTCGAGGCACAGGTCGAGTACTTCCGGGCCAACCCATCGGTGGTCGTCGCGGACGACCAGCGCTCGACCGGCGTCCGGACGACCGCGACGCCCGACGGTGGGTTCCAGCCGGGCGACCGGGTCACCATCGAGCTCTCCTCGCTGACGTTCAGCAACGAACCCGACCAGGGCGGCACCGTCACGGTCAGCGCGGGTGGGAAGGAACTCGACCGCGCGGCGATCGACACGACGATCATCGACACCACGGACGAGCAGGGACGAGCGACCCTGTCGTTCCTCGTCCCCGGCGCGACCGCGACCCCCGCGACCGCGCTCGGCCGGGCAGCCGCGACGACCACCCTCGCCGCAGCCGTCGCCCCGGCGGCCACGACCGACGAGCCGCTCGTCGTCACGCTGCCGGACGGGCAGACGATCACGCTCGCGGTGACGATCCCGGTCGCCGCAGCCGTCGACCCGACGGACCCGACCGACCCGACGGACCCGACCGATCCCACCGACCCGGGCACGCCTGGGACCCCGGGAACGGGCGGCGGAACGGGTGGCACGGTCGGTGGCGACACCGATGGTGACGGCATCGTCGACGGCGCGGTCCCGGCGAATGCCGGTGGTGCACTCGCCTTCACCGGCGCCGACATCGTGGCCCCGGCCGTCGCGGCGGGCCTGCTGCTCCTCGCGGGTCTCGCGGCACTGGCGCTCGTCCGCCGGAAGCGCACCGAGCCGGAGGCGGCGGACCTGACGGACTGACGCCGCGCCTCCCGGCCATCGAGCGGGTCGTCCCACCCACGTGGGACGGCCCGCTCTCGTCGGTCCAGGAGGCACGGTTCCGGCCCGCAGGACCGACACACGGTCCGCGGGCGGCCGGGACAACGTGTCCCATCACGGTGGTTCCCCGCTGGACCGGCGATCTGCGGGGTACGCTCAGCCCTGTCGCATCGCGACGCGTCGCGCTGGGTCGCCTCTCATCCCGGACGGTGGTTCCGACCGGGGGACTCCGCGACGCGGGTGCTCTCCGTCTCCAGGGAAACGACGGAGGGCACCCATCTCACGTCGTCAGCGGAAGAGCTGCTCGCCGATGTACGAGCCCTTGCGCGGCGCCGGAGGGACGGCGAACACCGCGCTCCCGATGTGCGACACGTACTCGTTCAGCCGGTCCGACGCGCCGAGCTTCCGCTGCAGCGTCGTGAAGTGCGCGGGGTCGTTCATGTACGCGGCGAAGAGCAGCCCGGCGTCGAGCTGGCCGTACTGGTTCAGCCCGTCCGTGTAGTTGTAGCCGCGACGGAGGATCTTGACGCCGCCGTTCGCCTCGTGCGCGGCGAGTGCGATGTGCGACTTCGGGTCGATCTTGGTCGTGCCGTCCCGGTGCGCGGCGCCGAAGTCCGGCGTGGTGTGCTCGGATCCGCCCGAGAGCGGAGCGCCCTCGATCTTCGTGCGTCCGAACACGCGCTGCTGGTCGCTGACGACGTCCGCGTCCCAGATCTCGATGTTCATCCGGATCTTCCGCACCACCTGGTACGTCCCGCCCCGCATCCACCCGGCGCCGGGACCCGGTTCGTCGAGCCAGACGAAGCGGTCGTAGTCCTCGTCGGTGGTGATGTTGCGGGTGCCGTCCTTGAAGCCCATCAGGTTGCGGGGCGTCGACTGGTCCGGACCGGCCGAGGCCCGGCCGAAGCCGAGCACCGTCCACCGGACGGTCGCGGTGCCCCTGGCCATCCGGGCGAGGTCGCGGACCGCGTGGTACGCCACCTGCGGGTCGTCCGCGCAGGCCTGCAGGGACAGGTCCCCACCGGTGAGGCCGGCGTCGAGGTTGTCGCTCGGCAGGGTCGGGATCGCGGCGAGGTGCTCCGGGCGCTTCGACGCCAGGCCGAACCGCTCGTCGAAGATCCCCGGGCCGAGGCCGACCGTGACGGTCAGGGACGCGGGACCGAGGTCGAGCGCCTCCCCCGTGTCCGCGCCGACGCCGTCGCCGTGCGCGGGTTCGACGCTGCCGACGGTCTTGCCGGCCTGCAGCTGCGCGATCGACGCCGACCACCTGGCGAGGAGCACCTGCAGGTCGGTCGTCACGGTCGACGACAGGTCGAACGTCATGAAGACGCAGTAGCGCTGCGGCGCGGTCCGGACACCGCCCTGCGGCTGCCGCGCGGCGGTCGCGTAGAACGGGTGGCTCTGGGAGAGGTCGATCGACTCGTCGCCGTTCGTCGCCGCGGTGAACGGGTTCACCCCGGTCGCGGCGGTCGCCCCGGCCACCCCAGCCGCCGCGCCGATGCCGGCTCCGGCCGCCGCGACGCCCGCGGTCACGCCGGCGCCGAAGAGCCCGCGCCGGGACAGCGAAGCGGGGCCCGGCTGGTCGCGGGGCTGCTCGTCGGGCGTGGTCGTCACGTCGTTCGGGGCTGTCGCGCCGTGCGGGGTCGTCGCGTCGTGCGGGGTCGTCACGCCGTGGCGACCTTCTCGGCGAGGCGGGACAGCGGGTCCTGCAACGCCTGGACCTGCTGCGAGATGGTGTTCGCGTCGGACGCCTTGGTGGCGGCGTCCCACGTGGCGAACCCGCCCAGGTCGTCGGCGTCGCGGTAGCCGTCCATGAGCGTGTTCGTCCGGTCGAACTGCGTCGCGATCTGCTTCGTCAGCGTCGGGTCGAGCTTCGTCAGGCCGGGCTTGAGGTACGCGAACGCCTGGCGGGCACCCTCCACGTTGGCGGCGAGGTCGACGAGGTCGATGTGGCTGTACGCCTCCTCCTCGCCGGTGATCTTGTTCGACTGGACCTCCTCGAGCAGGCCGGCGGCACCGTTCGCGAGGTCCTCCGGCTTGTAGTCGAGGGTCGGCACGAGCTTCGCGAGCAGCTGCACGTTCTCGGTCAGGTCGGCGGCGGTCTTCTTGGTCGACGCGGTGATGGCGCCGGCCTGGAACAGGTCCTTCTCGACCGCGTGGAACCCGCTCCACCCGACGGCCGGGTCGAGGTTCGAGGCCCGCATGTCGATGAGGTAGTCGAGGTTGCCGGCGTTGTCGGTGGCCTTGTAGCCCTTCTTCACGAAGCCGTCGACGTCGCTCTCGACGTGCTCGTAGAACGGACGGGCGTTCGCGTAGTCGGTCTTCGCGGCGGCGAGGTCGCCCGCGTCGACGTCCTTCTGCAGCTGCTCGACCGCGGCGACCATGTCGGTGACCTGCCCGTCGACGTACTCGGCGTAGCCCTTCGTGCCCTCGTCGAGCAGGGTCGCGGCGCTGCTGTTCGCCGTCGAGGTCACCTTGCCGGTGACGGTGAAGTCGGTGAGCTCCCGGTCGGCCCCGGGGCAGTACACCTGGTACTTGCCGCCGGTGAGCGTGGCCGTGAACGTCACGGCGGCCAGCCCGGGCGCGAGGTTCTCCTTCTCGCCGAGGATCCGCTGGTCCTGCAGCAGCTCGACCTCGGTGATCGCGGTCGACGACTCGTTCTTGACGGTGAACGTGACCGGCCCGGCGGGGACCTTCGTGGTCGACACGGCGCACGTGTCGGAGCCGTCGTTCGTCAGCGTGACCGAGACGCGGGAGACCGTGCCGGAGCTGCTCGCACCGGCACCGGCCGTCGTGGACGAGTTCGCGCAGCCGGTCAGGGCGAGGGCGGTGACGACGCCCAGGGCGCCGAGGGTGGTCAGGGGGCGGGCAGTCCTACCGAACGGCATACTCAGGGCTCCTCGTGGGGTCGTCCGCGGGCGGGCCGCGCGACGGGTCGGTTTCGGGGGTGTGGGTCGTGGGGGCCGGCCGGCGACGGCGATCGCGGAGCGCCAGCAGCGCCTGGGCAGCGGCGGCGATGCCGAGGGCGATCGGCAGCCAGGCCTTCCAGAGCAGCAGTTCCGCGGTGCGGCTGTCCGCGGACGCGACGGCCGTCGCGGACTGCGCGACACGCGTGGCGGGGACCGCCCAGACGGTGCGGTCCAGGGTCGTGGTGCGAGCGGACGGGAGGCCCCCACCGGCGATCGTGAGCACCGTGCGTTCGGTGCGGCTCGCGTCCAGGACCCCACCCCGGACCGTCCACAGGGTGACGGTGTCGCGGACCACCCAGCGGGCCGTGAACGGCCCGGGGTTCGTGCTCGGCGAGACCCCGACGGGGACGCGCCCGAACAGGTCGACCAGGTCGTCGAGCGTCAGGCTCGACGGCCGCTGCGCGGCCGACCCGTCCTCGGTCCGCCGCCAGCGGTCAGCGGTCACGCCCTGCCGGGTGACGCTCCGGTGGGTCGACGCCGGGAAGGCGACCCGCGCCTCCCGGCCCGTGCCGCTGGTGCGCATGGTCGCGGTCGCCCCGTCGACCCGTGCGGTGACGGAGCCGGCGCCGCCCGTGACGGCGGTCGTGTGCGGCAGGTCGACGCTGCTCGTGGGGACGGCGATCGCGAGCGTCGCGGCGGCGACGGCGAGGACGGCGGCCACGGCGGTCCGGACGGCCGGCACCCGGGTGCGGGACGGACGCCAGGCGCGCGGCCACAGCGAGACCGCGAGGACGGGGACGACGTAGAGCACCCAGCCGAGGACCTCGATGACCCGGGGGTCCGGCGGGATGCCGAGGACGCCGGTGACGAGGGCGCCCTGCACGGACCCGTTCGGCGCGAGCCAGCCGAGGTCGACCGTGCGCTGCTGCCCGATGACGACCCAACCGGCCTCGTGCGCGCGGCGGAGCACGGTCAGCACGAGCCCGCCGGCGACGAACACGAGGAAGATCCCGGTGCCGGTGAAGAACTTCGACAGGTTCAGTCGGACACCGCCGGTGTAGATGCCGTACCCGACGACCACGGCACCCGCGATGCCGATCACCGCACCGAGTGCCGCGAGCCCGGTGTCGGACGATGCCTGGAACGTCGCCAGCAGGAAGACCGCGGTCTCGAAGCCCTCCTTGAGGACGGCGAGGAAGGCCATGCCGGCGAGGGCCCAGGCAGTGCCGCGGCCGAGCGCCGCGGTCGCACTCGCCTCGAGCTCCGTCGTGAGGCTCCGCGCGTGCGAGCGCATCCAGACGATCATGCCCGTGACGAAGACGACGGCGACGATGCCGATGATCGCCTCCATGCCCTCCTGCTGAGCCTGGGGCAGGGCCTGCTCGACGACCTGCAGGCCGAAGCCGACGGCGACGCTGAGCACCACGGCGACCCCCGACGCCGAGCCACATGGGGGCGAGGGGGACGCGGTTGCGACGGAGGAACGCGGCGATGATGCCGACGATGAGGGTCGCTTCGAGGCCTTCGCGGAGGCCGATGACGAGAGTGGCGAGCATGACGAAGGTGAGGCTAACCTAACCGCCGCCCGGCTCGCCAGTCGTCCGGCGTGGGGTTTGATGGTTCTCATGAACCTGCTGTCCGTCGATGGCCTGGCATCGGTCACGAACGTGCTCGACCTCGCCGGGGTGTTCGCGTCGGCGCTGCTCGGCGGTTCGCTCGCCCGGACGATGGACTTCGACCTCTTCGGCTTCCTGGTCGTCGGGTTCGTCTCCGGCCTCGGCGGCGGCATGCTGCGGGACACGCTGCTGCAGAACGGGCCGCCCGTCGCGCTCGTCGATCCCCTGTACGCGCCGGTCGCGATCGCCGGTGCGCTCATCGCCTTCTTCGTGTCGTTCTCGGAGCTGACCTGGGACCGGCTGTTCACCGTGCTCGACGCCGCGGTCATCGGCTTCTGGTCGGTGGTCGGGGTGCAGCGGACGTTCGACGCCGGGCTCGACTGGCCGGCCGCGATCATCATGGGCACGATCACTGCGGTCGGCGGCGGTGCGATGCGGGACCTGCTGCTCCGTCGGGTCCCCGCCGTGTTCGGCGGCAACGCGCTCTACGCCACCGTGGCCGTCGCCGCGTCCGCCGTGATGGTCGTCGCGTCCCACCTCGGGTCCCCGTCGATCGGGATCATCGCCGCGATCGTGCTCTCCCTCGGGCTGCGGTGGGGTGCCGTCCGACGGGGGTGGGGCCTGCCGAACGGTCGCGACTGGCAGCCGAAGTCCACCCTCGGCTCCCTGCTCCAGCGGGGTCGGAAGCTGCGTCCGGACGCCATCCGACTGCTCCGACGACCGGGCCGACGGTCCGGCGCGGGGAGCGTGCACCACGAGAACGAGTCGGGGTCCGGGTCCGGGTTCGGGTTCGAATCCGGACCCGGGTCGGGGTCCGGGTCCGGGTCCGGGTCCGGGTCCGGGTCCGGGTCCGTCGAACCGTCGGACGGCTGAACGCGCCGAGGGGCTGTCATCTGTCGGTCCTCGGTCGTACAATCGGTACCGCCGGGTATCGACCCGGCATCCATGGTCCGCTGGAGCACCGACGCGACCCGAACGCGCCGGTTCCGAACGGACCTGTGGTTGGGGGCTTCGCTGATGCCGCGCGGGATCAGACGCGCGGCGCGGCAGGTCTCCCGACGCACCCTGCCTCCAGCACAATGGTCGTGACCCACCCTCACGCCAGCCCGACGAAGCCGGACCCGACGGATCACGGCGGGCCCCGTCGAATCAGGAACCGATGAGCGACGACGCCTCCGATCCCAGCTCCTCCGTCACCGGGCCGCCCACGCCCCGCACCCCACGAGCCGAGGTGCGCGAGCGCCTGCTGGTCGCCGGCGCCCAGGTCTTCGCCGAGCAGGGCGTTCACGAGGCCCGGCTCGACGAGATCGCCGCCCGCGCGGGGTTCAGCAAGGGTGCCGTCTACTCGAACTTCTCGTCGAAGGAAGACCTCGTCGCCGAGGTCATGCAGCGCCAGACGAACCTCGTGCTCGGCTCGCTGCGGGAACTCGTGCGTGCGGACATCGCAGCCGTGGACATCGGCGACGTCGTCCGGGCAGCGTTCGGCCGGCACGACCAGACCGCGCAGTTCGCCCTGCTCTCGGAGTTCCGCGGGTACGCGATGCGCCGACCCGAGTTCCTGCCCGAGTTCGTGCGCCAGCGGCGGGAGCTGCAGGACGGGGTGCTCGAGCTCGTGGAGCTGTGGTTCGGGGCGCACCCGGAGATCGATGCCGGGATGCCGCTGGCGGACTTCGCCCGGGTGCTCATCGGGGCGAACGTGGGGATCGTGTTCGACTCGGCGGCGTTGCCCGGGGTGAACCCGGGCGAGGTCGTCGCGGCCCTCGTCGAGGCGGTCGTGCGCCAGCGCTAGCGCGCCGCGCGCGCCGCGGCGCGGCGCGCGGCGGCGCAACGGTAGCGCCGTGCGCCAGCGCAGCGCGGCAGCTCGCACCGTGCGAGGTTCGCCGCTCCGCGCGACCCTGCCCGCTGGGTGCGCCGCTACAGCGGCGCACCCAGCCACCAACCCCGCCACCCCCGAACAACCCCGCACAGTGCGGCACGTCCCCACGGGCCCCACCAGCGCGCCAACCCCGCCGCCACCGAACAACACCGCATCGTGCGGCACGGCCCCACGGGCCGCACCAGCGCGCCGCGAAGCGGCACGCACCGTGCGAGGTGCGCCGCTCCGCGCGACCCTGCCCGCTCCGTGCGC
Organism: Curtobacterium sp. B18; assembly: GCF_000333375.1. Taxonomy (GTDB): domain Bacteria; phylum Actinomycetota; class Actinomycetes; order Actinomycetales; family Microbacteriaceae; genus Curtobacterium. The sequence goes on along the minus strand of NZ_BACZ01000422.1, from coordinate 5,320 downwards.
CGCTACAGCGGCGCACCCAGCCACCAACCCCGCCGCCGCCAAACAACACCGCACCGTACGGCGCGGCCCCACGGGCCGCGCCAGTGCACCACGGCGCGGGCGCGGCGCGGCGCCGCAGCACGCACCGTGCGAGGTTCGCCGCTCCGCGCGACCCTGCCCGCTCCGTGCGACGCTACAACGGCGCACCCAGCCACCAACCCCGCCGCCACCGAACAACCCCGCACCGTGCGGCGCGGCCTCACGGGCCGCACCAGCGCGCCACGGCGCGGGCGCAGGCGGCGCGGGCGCAGGCGGCGCGGGCGCAGGCGGCGCGGTGGCACGCACCGTGCGAGGTTCGCCGCTCCGCGCGACCCTGCCCGCTCCGTGCGCCGCTACAGCGGCGCACGGAGCAACCAACCCCGAGGCGACCGAACAACGCAGCACCGTGCGGATGGCGCGACCAGACCAGCGGCCAGCGCCAGCGCGCCGCGCGCTGCGGCAGCGCCGCGCTACGCGGCGCTGCGCCGCGCGCGCCGCCCCTCGTGCGACCACGCCGACGACGGCAGCAGGCTCGGCGGCAGCAGCCGGGACCGGACCACTCGCGCACCGGAGGCCGACGCGTCGAGGGCGACCCGCGCCTCCCGGACGGCGGCGAGGAGCGCCGAGGAGTCCACCGTCGCGGCACCGCCCGCGGCGAACCGCTCGCGGTCGACCGCGTCGACGATCGCCTCGAGGTGCGGCAACACCGTCGCGGGTACCGATGCCCGGAGCCGACCGAGCACCGCACGTGCCGTGCGCGCTGCGGCGGCCGCGTCTCCCGGCGGCGCCAACCCCGGCGCGTACCCGTGGTCCGCGACGTCGTCGAGGGCCTCGCGCCAGGCGTTCACCGCCGGGGACCGACCCGAGTGCACCGCGGCCAGACGGGTCCGACGGCGGAGGGTCCGGACGAGCGCGGGCGAGACGAGCAGTGCGACCGCCAGCAGGAGCCCGACCGCGAGTCCGAGCGGGCCGTCGCCCCCGCCGCCGGTCGACCCGGTGGCGCTCGGCGCGGCGGAGGCGCTCGGCGTCGAGGTGGCGGTCTGGGCCGGAGCGGACTCGCCGGGTGCGGGCAGCGGCGTCTCCGGAGCGGCGGCGGAGGGGGTGGCGCTGGCCTCGGTGGCGGGCGAGGCCGCGGCGTCGGAGTCGGGGGTCGGCTCGAACGCGACCCAGCCGGCGCCCTTGATGTAGAGCTCCGGCCACGAGTGCAGCTGGCGGTTCGACACCGTGTACTCGCCGTCGGCCTGGGTCGTGCCCGCCCGGTAGCCGACCGCGATGCGCGACGGGATGCCGAGCGTCCGAGCCATCACGGCCATCGCCGACGAGAAGTGCACGCAGTAGCCCTCGCGGACCTGCAGGAACTTCGCGACGACGTCCATGCTGTCGCCGTCGTAGCCCTGCTCGACCGGTGCGGTCTCGGAGTAGGTGAACAGGTCGCTCCGGAACCACTGCTCGAGCGCGCGGGCCTTCTCGTAGTCCGAGCCAGCGCTGCCCGCGACCCGCTGCGCCGTCCGCGCGATGCTGGTCGGCAGCTTGTCGGGCAGTTCGCGGTCGATGCGGAGCTGGTTCGCCGACGGGGTGGCGAACCCGCGACCGTCCGCCCGACCGAGCAGGCCGGAGCTGGCGATCGCGTCGAGGTACTCACCGGACCACGTCGAGGCGCCGTAGACCTCGTAGGTGGCACCGCGCGGGGTCGCCGGGCCGGTGGAGCGCACCGTGCTCGACTCCCCCATCCAGCGCCACTGCGACAGGTCGAGGTTCGTCGACCGCGACTCGATCGAGACCGCGCCGGACGGGACCGGCAGGTAGTTGCTCGACAGGCCGGTGACCCGGATGGTGACGTCGCCGCGACTGGACAGGCGGGGGTTGATGCCGACCGCCCACTGCTGCTGGTCGGCCGTCTCGGACTTCGCCGCGTCGGTCGTCGTCGGCACCCAGTCCCCGGTGCCGAACTCGTCGAGGTTCGCGAGCTTGAGGTACTCCGGACGCCCGTCCGAGGACCGGTAGCGGAACACCTCGAGCTCGTTCGGCTGCCGGAGGTCCTGCCCGAGGTTGAGGAGGGTGCCCGGCCGTCCGGGCTGCACCGGCGACTGGATCGCCCCGGTCACCCCGGACAACCAGCTGGCGTTGAGCGGCACGATGGCGGGCAGCCCGACGGCGACCACGAGTCCGATCGCGCCGACGACCGCGGCCGGGAGGGCTCGCTGGACGGGCCGGACCGAGAGCCAGAGCAGGACGAGGAAGGCGATGCCGGTGGCGATGACCAGTCCGGGTGCCGCCGGCGCCCCGGTGACGATCCCGGGGACGATGAGGATCACGAGCGCCGGAGCGGCGGCGAGGGCGGCGGTCGGCGCGACGGCGGCGAGGAACAGCGAGACGCCCGCGACCCAGCCGATCGCGACCGTGACGATGAGGCGGATCGCGTCGGACTGCGGCAGCGGTGCCGGGTTCAGCCGGATCGCGGCCAGGGTCTCGCCGAGGGCACCGTTCCGGTCGAGCCAGCCGAGCGGCTGGATGTCGTTCACGACCGCCGCGGCGCAGGAGCAGACCACGAGAGCGACGACGAGGGCCACGAACCGCACGCCCGGCGCACGACGGCGGACGGCGAGCACCGTGCCGACGAGCACGGCGGCGACGAGGACGCCGGACACCCACCAGGCGATGCCCTGCACGAGCGGGCGCATGGCGAGGGCGGCGATGAGGACGGGCACCGGGGCGAGCGCCACGACCCACGGACTCGGCGAGTCCGGGCGGTCGACACGACGGTCGGCGTCGGGACGGGCATCGCCCCGGGCGGGTGCCGGACGGGTGGCGACGCCGCTCACCGGATACTCCCGGGCGAGTGGGCGCCGGCCACCGGCACGACGAGGGTCCGCCAGCCACCACGGTCGAGGATCCCGCGGACGACCGGGTCCGGCGGCACGATCGTCGCCAGGATCCCTCGGCTCGAGCCGGTCGTCGACGAGACGAGCTCGGCGGCCTGCTCGGCGGTGCAGTTGCCGGTGACGACGGCCGTCATGCCGTGCACGTCGCGGCCCCGCACGTCGGGCAGGACCTCGGTGACCTCGCGGGCGTCGGAGCGGACCCGGACGTCGGCGAGCCCCACGAGCACGTCGGTCAGTCCGCCGGCGTCCCCCGCGTGCCGGGTGCTGCCGGCGGGTCCGTCGCTGACGAGCACGACGCGCGAGGTCCGCGCGGCCAGTGCCCGTGCGACGCTCGCGGCGACCACGACCGCGTGCTCGAACGCGGCGTCGCCGCCGAGGTCCGAGAGCTCCGCGAGGTCGTCGCGCCCGAGCCGCTGGTAGGACTCCCGCCGGACGTCGAGCGCGATGACCGCCTCGGGCGGCTGCGCCTGGGTGGTCTGCCGGACGTGGAGTTCGCCGCGTCGGGCACTCTGGGCCCAGTGCACGCGGCGGATCGGGTCGCCGGGACGGTACGGGCGGAGTTCGCTGTCGTCCGCCGAGCCGCCCTGACCCACCCGGCCCTCGTCGGCCGAGACCGCACCCGCGAGGGCTCCGGCGTCGAGCGTCCCCAGCGGGGTCGACGCCGGCACGACGACGACCTCTTCGGCGGCGACGACCGGGCGGTCGATGCGGAGCAGGCCGAACGGGTCCTCGACGCGGATCGTCACCGGACCGACGACGCTCCGCCCGCGGTGCATCGCGAGGGCCTCGACGTCGAGCACCGCCGGCGGCAGGTTGGGACCGACCGCGGCGTAGGTCTCGGCGGTGTCCATGCTCACGAGCGCGTCGTCGAGCTGTTCGCGCACGAGGAGCATCGACCGCGGGCCGATCGGCAGGCTCGTCCCGCCGAGCGTGATCCGCTCGCGGTACACCTCGCCGACCTGGACGATCGCGCGTGCCGTGCTCCGGCTGCCACGCAGTGGTGCGGCGACGACGAACGCCATCACGATGCCCAGCACGACGAGGACGAGCAGCAGGAGGCCCGCGGAGACGGCGACGCTCGTGGTCCCGACGAGCCCGCCGCCGATCAGTCCGATGCCGACCGCGATCACGGTCCAGCCGCGGACCGTCGGCCTCGGGAACGGCGTCCGGCGCAGCAGCGACAGTCCACGCCGCCCGTAGCGGAGCACCCCGGAACGCACCGCACCGGCACGCAGGGCGAGCGACGTCGGCGCCGGGGACCCGGACATCAGGAGCGGACGGGGGTCGCCGTGAACGGCACGGCGGTGTCGGACACGATGCGCACGACGATGTCGCGGACGGTGTCGTCACCTGTGCCGCCGAGGCCGCGGGCCACCGGGACGAGACGGTGCGCGAGGATCACCGGTGCGAGCGTTGCGACGTCGTCGGGCGTGACGAAGGAACGNCCGAGCAGGGCAGCGTGGGCGCGGGCGCCCTGGGCGAGATGCAGCGTCGCCCGCGGGCTGGCGCCGAGGACGATGTCGGGGTGCGTGCGGGTGGCCCGGACGATGGCGACGATGTACGCCTCGACGTCGGGCGCGACGTGCACCGTCCGCACCGACTGGATGAGGTCGCGCAGGACGTCGACGTCGACGATCGGACGGAGGTGCGCCAGCGGGTCGCCGGCGCCGCGGTTCGTCAGCATCTGTCGCTCGGCGTCGGCGCTCGGGTACCCCATCGTCAGGCGGGCCATGAACCGGTCGCGCTGGGCTTCGGGGAGCGGGTACGTGCCCTCCATGTCGATCGGGTTCTGCGTCGCGACGATCATGAACGGGCTGTCCAACTTGCGCGTCACGCCGTCCACCGTCACCTGCGCCTCGGCCATCGCCTCGAGGAGCGCCGACTGGGTCTTCGGGCTGGTGCGGTTGATCTCGTCGCCGATGACGACGTTCGCGAAGACCGGTCCCGGCGAGAAGCGGAACGTGCCGGAGGACTGGTCGAAGATGTTCACCCCGGTGACGTCCGAGGGCAGCATGTCCGACGTGAACTGGATGCGGTTCACGGATCCGCCGACGGACGCGCCGAGGGCCTTGGCCAGCACCGTCTTGCCGACGCCGGGAACGTCCTCGACGAGCAGGTGCCCCTCGGCCAGCATCACCGTCAGGGCGGTGCGGATGGCCTCGGTCTTCCCGTCGACGACGGTGGACACGGCGGCGATGATGTCGTCGCCGACGTCCCGGATGCGGTCGATCGGGAAGGCGGGGTCGGTCGGTTCCGGCACGCAGGCCTCCTCGGCTCAGGACAGGTGTCGTGCATGCTACAACGGCCCGGTGACAGGGACCGGAGGATGCGTCACCGACTGCGTTGCCGGACACACGGCGCGGGAGTGGAGGCGCGGATCACGTGCACCGGTCGGCCAAAGGGATCCGCGCCTCCCGTCC
>NZ_BACZ01000423.1 GCF_000333375.1 Curtobacterium sp. B18 | reverse complement strand
CGCCTGGGCCTCGGCGGCGATCGCCTCGGCCGAGATGCGTCGGGCCTCGGCCTGAGCCCGGGCGGTCTCGACCTGGGCGGCAGCGGCGGCCTCTGCCTCGACACGGGTCTTGCGGGCCTGGGCCTCGGCGACGGCGGAGACCTCGGACTCGAGCTCGGCGCGGCGGAGCTCGGCACGCTTCTGCGCGGTCAGCTGCTCCTGCTCGACGACGCCCTGGGCGGCACGCGCCTGGGCGAGCGGGCCGGAACCGGCTGTGGTTCGAGGTGGACGGCACCCGCGGGTCCGCCGCCTTCGACCAGGAACAGCCGGAGTCGGCGTGGTTCGGCAACGAGCGGGGTGCGCAGATCGTCGTGCGGGACCCGTCGCTCGGTGTCCCGGACCAGCGCCGGCTGGCGGTCGTACCGGCCGGGCACCCGCAGGGCTACCTCGACGCGTTCGCCGCGTTCGTCGCGGACACGTACGAGGCGGTCCGGAGCGGGCCCGACCCGGAGGGCTGGCCGGACGGGCTCCCGACGTTCGCGGACGGGGCCCGGGCCGCGCACGTCATCGACGCCGTGGTCGGCAGCGCTGCCGACGGCACGTGGCGGGAGATCCCGTGACGAGCGGGACGCCTGACGCCTGACGCCTGACGCCTCCAGCGGCGCGCGGCCCGCGTGTTGCGTGTGTGAACACCACGTGACGTGTTGCGGCACACCCTGGCGCGTCGCTGTACGAGTTCATAGGTTCGTGGGCGATGAACGCTCACACCTCCTCGCGCCGACTACGGCGCCTCGTCGGTGGCGCAGCACTCGCCACCGCCGGCGTGCTCGTCGCCCTGTCCGTCCCGTCCGCCGCGCTGGCCGCCGACGGGGACACCACGATCGACCTCTACGACGTCAACGACTTCCACGGCCGCATCGCGCAGTCCATCAGCACGCCGCCCCGCGACGGCGACGCCGCGGGCGCGGCCGTGCTCGCCGGGGCGCTCGACGAGCTCCGGGGCGACGACCCCACGACGAGCGCGTTCGTGAGCGCGGGCGACAACATCGGCGGCTCGACCTTCGAGTCCTTCATCCAGGACGACCAGCCGACGATCGACGTGCTGAACCAGATGGACCTGTCGGTCAGCGCGATCGGCAACCACGAGCTCGACAAGGGCCAGGACGACCTGCGCGACCGCGTGATCGGCGGCCAGGGCGAGGGCGTGCGCAAGGCCGAGTGGGACTACGTCTCCGCGAACATCCTGGACAAGGCAACCGGCGAGCCCGCCTTCGCCCCCTACGCCATCGAGGAGATCAGCGGCAAGCGCGTCGGCTTCATCGGCGCCACGGTCGACCTCGTCGGGCAGGGCCTCGTGAGCCCGGACGGCATCCAGGGGCTCGAGATGGGCGACATCACGACCGAGGTGAACAAGGTCGCGGCCGACCTCACCGACGGCGTCGCCGGCAACGGAGAGGCCGACGTCCTCGTCCTGCTCGTGCACGACGGCGCCGAGAGCAGCGCCGCGACGGACCTCGACGGCGACTCCGAGTTCGCGAAGGCCGTGCGGGGCGTGGACCCGCGAGTCTCCGCCATCCTGTCCGCCCACACGCACCAGACGTACGTGCACTGGGTCGCCCCGACGGGGAGCGACGTCGAGCGTCCGGTGATCCAGACCGGTTCGTACGGCTTCAACCTCGGGCACGTGCAGCTGCAGGTCGCGGCCGACGGCACGGTCACCCCGTCCGTGGCCGAGAACATCCGGCTCGTCGACGGCACCTTCGGTACCGGGATCGGGCTGTCGGGAGGCGCGGTGCGGCTCCGCCGGTCGGGCTGCGGCTGCCGTCGGACCGGATCGTGCGCCGTCCGACCGGATCGTGCGCCG
>NZ_BACZ01000424.1 GCF_000333375.1 Curtobacterium sp. B18 | reverse complement strand
GCGCGGGACTCGCCCCGAACAGGCCGTCACGAGCTTCGGCAACGGGTTCCGCTCCACGATGACGAGCGTCGGCATCCTCGTCGGCCTCGGCTCGATGTTCGGCAAGATGCTCGTCGACTCCGGCGCGGCGGACCGTGTCGTCGACACCCTCGTAGCCGGGGACGTGGCCGATCTCCCCCGCTGCACCGCGGGGTCCGGCGAACAGGGAGCCGCCGAGCACGAGGGCGCCGCCGACACCGGTGCCGAGCGTCATGCCGAGGACGTCCGGCTCCCCGGCCACGGCTCCGGCGGCGACCTCGCCGAGGAGGAACGCGTTCACGTCGTTGTCGAGCGTCGCGGGGACACCGAGGGCCGTGGTCACCGCGTCGGTCACGCCGTACCCGGCCCAGCCGGTGAACGAGTTGCCGGTCACGAGCACGGTGCCGGTGGTCGCGTCGACCACGCCGGCAGCGCCCACCCCGACCCCCGTCACGGAGGCGCGGTGCCGGTCGAGCAGGTCCGTCACGGCACCGAGGGCGGCCGTCACGATCGCCGCGCCGCCGGCGTGTGCCGGTGTCGGCAGGTCGACGCGGTCGATGACCTCGAGCGCCGGGGTCGCGAGGACGACCTTGGTGTTCGTCCCGCCGACGTCGACGCCGAGCCGGAGTGCGACGAGCGCGTGGTCCCACCGCAGGGAGCCGTAGTGCAGCGCGCGGAGCACGACGGCGTCGACCACGTACGCCGTCGGCGGGTGCTGCGACATCTGGTTGACGGTCGTGGAGTCACCCGGGTGTGCCGTGAGCAGCCCGCTCACGGTCGACCACGTCGAGGAGTCGCCGTCGGCCTGCTCCTGCAGGGCGGCGCGGACGGCGTTCGTGACGTGCATCGTGCCGGGAGCCGGCCACCCGGACCCGGTCGCGACGTGGACCGCGGCGTCGAGGTGCGCCGCTTCGTCCGGTGCCTGGAAGGCCGGGACGACGAGTGCCCAGAGCACGAGCCAGAGCCCGAACACCGCCGTGGTGACGCCGACCCACAGCCGCTCGCGCCGCGGGACGGCGGGGTGCGGTTCGGACTGCATCGAGCGGACTCCCGGGGTCGGCGACGCCACCTCGGTCGGCGGCGCCTCGAGCCTACTGGCCCGGTGCCCACCGGGCGGGACCTACTGGCCGGCGACCTCGGAACCGGCGACCGACGACTGGGAGACCGTCGACGCGGTGCTCGTCGACGCGGCGCTCGTCGGCCCGTCGGTCTCGGCAGCTCGTGCCGCCCGGGCGCGACCGCGCTCGGGGTGGTACACCCACACCTTGTAGAGCCAGAAGCGGAACACGGTGCCGAGCACGAGTCCGATGACGTTGCCGGAGATGTTGTCCGCCAGGGCCGAGGTCAGGCCGAGCACGTAGTGGGAGATCCCCAGGCAGCCCAGCGAGATGACCATGCCGCCGAGCGAGACGATCACGAACTCGACGCCCTCGCGCGTCGCCACCGCCCGCCGCTGTTCGCGGAAGGTCCAGTAGCGGTTCCCCATCCAGTTGACGAAGATGGCGACGACGGTCGAGACGACCTTCGCCCAGAACGGTCCCGAGTGGACCTCGTCCGGGCTGAGCACGGTCGCCCGCAACAGGTTGAAGATGCCCGTGTCGACCACGAACCCCACCGCACCGACGACGCCGAAGCGTGCCAGTTGGGCCACCAGTCGCCGCACGGTCTCTCCCGGGTCCGTAGAGTTGTCCCTGGTCGTGCGCTGCACGGCCGACCAGGCGGTCGCACACGACGGCGACCCGAACATCGATTCTAGACAGCGCGTTCTCGCCGGACGGTGTGAACGACGGAAGGAACACACAGCATGGCGTTGCGCGTCGGGGTCATCGGTGGAGGACAGCTGGCTCGGATGATGGTGCCGGCCGCGGTCGAGCTCGGGCTCGACATCCGGGTACTGGCCGAGGGGCCGGGCATGTCGGCCGCCATCGCGGCCACCGCCGAGGGGGACTACCACGACGTCGCGACGGTGCTCGCGTTCGCGCGGGACGTCGACGTCGTCACCTTCGACCACGAGCACGTGCCGCAGGACGTCCTGGCTGCCCTCGTCGACGCCGGCGTCGCGGTGCACCCCGGTCCGGCGCCGCTCGCCGTCGCGCAGGACAAGATCACCATGCGCACGCGCCTCACCGAGCTCGGACTGCCGGTGCCGGACTGGGCCGCCGTCCACGATCCCGACGAGCTGCAGGCGTTCCTCGACGACCACGGTGGCCGCGCCGTCGTGAAGACCGCACGTGGCGGGTACGACGGCAAGGGTGTCCGCGTGGTCACCGACCCGGCCGACGTCGCCGACTGGTTCATCGCCGTCGCCGAGGCCGGCGGCGGGCAGGCGCTCCTGGTCGAGGAGCTCGTGGCCTTCACCCGCGAACTCGCGCAGTCCGTCGCGCGGCGGCCGTCGGGCGAGGTCGTCGCCTGGCCGCTCGTCGAGACCGTGCAGCGCGACGGCGTGTGCGCCGAGGTGTTCGCCCCCGCCCCCGACAGCGCGGGGCGCATCGCGGACATGGCCGAGGACATCGCCGTCCGCATCGCGACGGAGCTCGGGGTGACCGGCGTCCTCGCGGTCGAGCTGTTCCAGACCGACGACGAGCGCATCCTCATCAACGAACTCGCGATGCGGCCGCACAACACCGGCCACTGGACCATCGACGGCGCCACGACGAGCCAGTTCGAGCAGCACCTGCGCGCCGTGCTCGACCTGCCCCTCGGCGCGACCGGTTCCTTCGCGCCGGCCGCGGTCATGGTGAACGTCCTCGGCGGGCCGGCCGACGGCGACCTCGCCGGACGGTACCCGGGCGCGCTCGAGGCGTTCCCCGAGGTGAAGTACCACTTCTACGGCAAGGCACCGAGGCCCGGCCGCAAGGTCGGCCACGTCACCGTCATCGGCGACGACCTCGACGACGTCACCTACCGCGCACGGGCCGCGGCGGCGCACTTCGACGACTGAGGCTGCGGTCCCGACGCTGACGACGACCGACGGGAGGCACGGTGCGGGCCCGCACCGCGCCTCCCGTCGGTCGTCCGGTCGGGCCTGACGTCCGCACTCACGGTCCGCAGAAGAGCGGACACCCCATCGGGTGGCACCCGATCTGGCGTGTGTACCCACGCTCCGGCGCGTGCTCCCATGGACTCGTCAGGGGTCGTCGAGTCTGCAGGGAGTCCGTCATGCGCCGCGCCGGTGTGTTCGCCACCACAGGAGCGGTGGGCGCGTTCGTCGCGCTCGCCGCGGGGACGCTGACGCCCACCGCCGCCGACGCGGCCACGAGTGCCGCGTCGATCCGCGCGGCGAGCGCGACGTCCCTGTACGCCGCGGGGCCGTACCGCTCCGACACGAGCGAGGCGGCGAAGCAGGCGGCTGCCCTGGCGACGAGCGACCCGCGCGGCGCGGCGGCGGCGCGGACCATCGCCGGGTACCCCGTCGCCATCTGGCTCGGCGACTGGACCCGCGGCGCGACGCTGACGAAGACCATCGACGCGGCGATCGCGGGGGCCGAGCGGACGGGCACCACCGCGGTCTTCGTCACCTACGCCATCCCGCAGCGCGACTGCGGCGGGTACTCCGCCGGTGGCTTCGACGAGGCCACGTACGACGCCTGGGTGGACCAGGTCGTGGCACGTGTCGCCGGGCACCGGGCCGCCGTGATCGTCGAACCGGACTCCCTGGCGATGCTCAGCAACAGCGCGTGCAGTGACACGCTCGACGCCCAGCGCTACCGCATCCTCGCGCGGGAGGTCGCCGCGTTCACGGCCGCGGGTGTGCCCGCCTACCTCGACGCCGGGAACTCGAACTGGGTCCCGCCGGCGGTGATGGCGTCACGGCTCGAGAGCGCCGGTGTGCGGCGCGCCCGGGGCTTCTTCACGAACGTCGCGAACTACTACCCGACGGCGCAGGAGCAGGCGTACGCCGAGCGCGTCTCGGCGCTCACGGGTGGGTCCCACTACGTCATCGACACGTCACGGAACGGCCAGGGCTGGCGCGGCACGTGGTGCAACGGGCCGGGCTCCGGACTCGGGACGTCGCCGCGGGTCGTCTCCGACGGCTCGGCCCTCGACGCACTGCTCTGGGTGAAGACCCCGGGCGCGAGCGACGGCACGTGCAACGGTGGTCCGGTGGCCGGGACGTGGTGGTCGCCCTTCGCCGAGGCGCTCGTCGCGAACGCGCGGACCGGGACGACGGTCGCCGCAGCCGCGCCCGCCCGGACGGCCCCGGCCGTCGCGCCGACCGCGCACCGGGAGTCCGTGTCGTCCGGGTCGAAGCGCCGCGTCACGGTGTCGGGGTGGACGTTCGACCGCGACGACCTGACGAAGCCCGTCACCGTGCGGGTGACCGTCGGCGGCAAGGTCGTCGGGACGGCGACGGCGAACGTGTCGCGGCCCGACGTCGACCGGGTGCACCGGGTCGGCCGGTACCACGGGTTCCGGACGACGGTGCCGGTGTCGAGCGGGAAGCGCAGCGTGTGCCTCACGGCGGTCGGCATCGGCCGTGGCGGCGACACGTCGATGGGGTGCGTGACCCTGTCCGTGCGCTGAGGAACGCGACCCTGCGCCGGTCCGTGCCCGTCCGTCCGTGCGTGGACGTGCCCCCGGCGTACGTCGACGCCCGCCGTCGTGCGGGAGGATGGCCGCATGCCGCGTGATCTCGTCCGTCGTGCCGTCCGCCGACTCCGACGCACCCTGACCGGCGGACAGCCGGTCGCCCCGACGGCACCGACGCGGCCGCCGGTCCTCGGGTACGTCGTGGCCGGCGGTGGTGGCGCGCACCCCGCCTCGGCGCACGTCCGGGGTCGTGCGCCGCACCGAGCACCTCGCGCGCTCCGGTGCCGCCGAGGTCCGTCAGATCGACCCCGCCGCGTTCCTCGACGGCACCGACACGACCGACTACCGGGCTGTCCTCGTCCAGCGGGACATCCTGCGCCGCGAGGACGTGGCGCCGTTCCTGGCCGCCGCAGCAGCGCGGGGGATCCGGGTCGCCGCCGAGGTCGACGACGACTTCTTCACCGACTCCGGCCGCGATCGTCTGGCCCGGGCCGAGTACGACCCGGACCGACTGGCCTCGATCGACGCCCTCGTCTGTGGCGCCGACCTCGTCGTCGTCAGCACCGAGGAGCTCGCGGCGCTCGTCCGGCCGCTCGCACACCGCGTGGTGGTCGTCCGGAACGCCCTGGACCCGACGCTCTGGACCCCGGGGGAGCCCGTCGCCGACGACGACCGCCCGGCCGACGAGCACCGGGTGCTCTACATGGGGACGCTCACGCACGGCGCCGACCTCGCACTGCTCCAGGGCGTCTTCACCGACCTGACGGCCGCCGACGGCACAGCGATCCGGCTCGAGGTCATCGGGGTGACCGAGGACCCCGACGAACCCGACTGGTACCGCCGCGTCGAGGTGCCGGACGGGCACTACCCGGCGTTCGCCCGGTGGCTCGTCGACCACCGGCAGCGGTGGCGGGCCGGGGTCGCACCGCTGCGTGACGAGGAGTTCAACCGCGCGAAGAGCGACCTCAAGGCGATCGAGTACACCGCGCTCGGGCTCCCGGCCGTCGTGTCCGACCGCCCGTCCTACCGCGACGCCCGCGGTTCTTCCCGTCGGTCTTCTGCGCCGTCCAGGCCTTCTGGTTGAAGTCGCTGGCGCTCAGGCCGACGCTCGCCAGGTCGTC
>NZ_BACZ01000425.1 GCF_000333375.1 Curtobacterium sp. B18 | reverse complement strand
CCCGGCGGCGACCGCGATCCCCCAGGTCCCGATCGCCGGGAAGGCCACGGACAGCACCAGGGGGAGCGCTGCTCGGCCCCGCCCAGGGAGGGGGAGGCGCCGCCACGCCACCGCGCTGAGCACGACGAGGCACAGCAGGGCCGGGAACAGGTAGCGGCCCTGCGTCCCCGCGACCTGGGTCGTGTCGAGGTAGGCCCGGGCACTGCTCGCGGTCTGCACGAGCAGCAGGAGGGCGGGGAAGACCGCCAGGCACCACGCCGCACGGCGGGTTCGGCCGCGACGGAACGCCCACCCGACCAGGACGACGAGCACCACCAGCGTCAGGACCGCGGTGAGGAGGTCGCCGATGCTCACCTGCGCTCGCTGCCCCGGCGACCCCCAGAAGGTCCGTGTGAGGGTGCCCCAGCTGACGTCGAGGAAGTGCCACACCGAGGGACCCTGGCCGTCCGGGAACGGCCGGGCCGGGCGGAGCGCGGCGTACCCGTCCGGCTGCAGGGTGTGGAAGCGCACGAGGTTGCGCAGCCACCACCACGCCCCGATCGCCGCGGTCACCCCGAGGACCGCCACGGTGCGCAGCAGCCGGCGAGGGAACGGGAGCACGCTGGCTCCGGCGGCGAGCGTCACGGCGGCGATGAACGGCACCGCGGGGAGTCCCGTGCCCTTGGTCCAGACGAGCAGGCCGAGCGCGACGCCCGTCGTCAGGAGCGTCCGGCGCCTCAGGTCCCCGGTGAGCAGGCGGGTCGCCAGCCAGACCACCACGCCGCCGAGCAGGAGGGTCGGGGCGTCGTTCGTCACCGAGGCCCCGATCGAGGCCAGTTGCGGCACGGCGAACAGGGCGAGGGCACCGAGCAGGGCGGCGCGCGGCGACCGCGTGACACGGCGGACCGACGCCCACGCGAGGAGCGCCAGCGGGGTCACGAGGACGGCGTCGACGAGCCGGAGTGCGACGAGCGCGTGGTCCCACCGCAGGGAGCCGTAGTGCAGCGCGCGGAGCACGACGGCGTCGACCACGTACGCCGTCGGCGGGTGCTGCGACATCTGGTTGACGGTCGTGGAGTCACCCGGGTGTGCCGTGAGCAGCCCGCTCACGGTCGACCACGTCGAGGAGTCGCCGTCGTCCTGCTCCTGCAGGCGGCGCGGACGGCGTTCGTGACGTGCATCGTGCCGGGAGCCGGCCACCGGACCCGGTCGCGACGTGGACCGCGGCGT
>NZ_BACZ01000426.1 GCF_000333375.1 Curtobacterium sp. B18 | reverse complement strand
GACGGCCAAGCGGGCGCTCGAGGTCTTCGCCGACCGACCGGCGTTCGGGTTCAACTTCGACCCGTCGCACTTCGTCTGGCAGGACCTCGACCCGGCAGCGTTCCTGCTCGACTTCGCGGACCGCGTCTACCACGTGCACTGCAAGGAGTCGGTCAAGCAGCTCGACGGCCGCAACGGACGACTCTCGTCGCACCTGCCGTGGGGCGACCCCCGGCGCGGGTGGGACTTCGTCACGGCCGGGCACGGCGACGTCCCGTGGGAGCGGGTGTTCCGCGTACTGAACCACATCGGGTACGCCGGGCCGACGAGCGTCGAGTGGGAGGACGCCGGCATGGACCGACTCGTCGGCGGACCGGAGGCGCTGGCGTTCGTGCGGCGGCTCGGGACCATCGCGCCGCCCGAGGCCGCGTTCGACGCCGCGTTCTCGCGCTCGCGGTAGCGCGCCGCGGCGCGGCCCGCGGCCCGCGGCCCGCGGCCCGAGACTCGGCTGGGCGGACGGTTTCGCGGCCGTGACGCCGCGAAACAGTCCGCCGGCCCGAGACTCGGCCGCACACCAACCACCACCACGAGGGACCGATGACGAGCACGACCGCCGCAACGCCGGGCACGACACCCGTGCCGAGCAACGCGGCGCGCGTCCTCCGGCTCGTGCACGAGGAGGGGCCGATCACCCGTGCCGAGGTCACCCGGCGCACCGGCCTGAACCGCTCGACCACCCTCACGCTCGTCGGCGAGCTCGTCGAGCGGGGCCTCCTGCACGAGGAGCTGCCGACCGCCGGCGCACCCGGCACCGGGGTCGGCCGTCCGAGCCCGGTCGTCCGGGCAGCGGCGGACGTGGTCGCCGCCGCCGTGACTGTCGAGGTCGACGCCGTGTCGGTCGCCCTCGTCGGACTCGACGGCACCGTGCGCACCCGGCTCGTCGAACCACAGCGCCGTCCGCCGACGCCCGGTGAAGCGGTCGAGACCGTCGCCTCGATGCTGGACCGGATCCGTCCGGCGTCGGCGGGCTCCGCGACCCTCCGACTCGTCGGGATCGGGGTCGCCGTGCCGGGGACGGTCCGGGTGGAGGACGGGACCGTCCAGTACGCACCGCACCTCGGCTGGCACGACGCACCCTTCGCCCGGCCGCTCGCCGACCGGACCGGGCTGCCGGTGCGTGCCGCGAACGACGCCAACCTCGGTGCCTGGGCCGAACGACTGGCCGGCAGCGGCCGCGGGGTCGACGACCTGGTGTACCTCAACGGCGGCGCGAGCGGCATCGGCGGCGGGGTCATCACCGCCGGCCGGCCGCTGAGCGGGGCCGACGGCTACGCGGGTGAGCTCGGCCACACCTTCGTCGCGGCGAACGGCATCCGCTGTCACTGCGGGGCGGTCGGGTGCCTCGAGACCGAGGCCTCACGCGACGCCCTCGCCGCGGCGACCGGGACGGCTCCGGACGACCTCGTCGCCCTCGCCGCGGCGCTCGCCGAGGAGCGACCCGAGGTCGAGCGGGTCGTGGACCGCCAGGTGGCCGCCCTGGCCACGGCGCTCCGGAACGCGATCCACACCGTGAACCCGTCGATCGTCGTGCTCGGCGGCTTCCTCGGCGTCCTGCTCGACCACGTCGGGGACCGGATCCTCGACGACGTCCGCGCGCAGTCGATGACCGGGACCGCCGACCGGCTCCGGATCGTGCCCGCGGCGCTCGGGGCGGACGTGCTCGTGCACGGCGCCGCCGAGATCGCGTTCGGTGCCCTGCTCGGCGACCCGGACCGGATCAGCGACGCCGTGCCGGCAGTCGGCGCAGTGCCGAGCGCCACCGCGGTGCCGACGACCGCCGCAGTGCGGGCAGTCGCCCCGGTGCCGCCCGCCACCGCCACCGCCCCACACAACCGCACGACCACCCACCCGTCCAGCCGCGACGACGCGGCCGAGGAAGCGAGAACCCCATGACCCCCACCAGCGCGTGAG
>NZ_BACZ01000427.1 GCF_000333375.1 Curtobacterium sp. B18 | reverse complement strand
GTGATACTGTTTTGACACCCGTATCAACTAGCCCTACGCTCGTCGACATGCACAACCGTCTCCTCGCCCTGCGCTNNGTTGTTGGCGCCGCCGCGCTCGCCCTGACGGGCTGCGCGACGTCCTCCGCCTCCGGTGACGCGTCGGGCGACGGCACCGTCCGGGTCGTCGCCTCCACCAACGTCTACGGCTCGATCGTCGAGGCGATCGGCGGCGACCACGTCTCCGTCACGAGCATCCTCGACGACCCGTCGCAGGACCCGCACTCGTTCGAGTCGAGCGCCACGACGCAGCTCGCGGTGTCCAAGGCCGACCTCCTCATCGAGAACGGCGGCGGGTACGACGACTTCATGACCACCCTCGCCGACGCGTCCAGCACCAAGGCGGACACGATCAACGTCGTCGAGCTCTCCGGTCTCGACAAGGGTGGCGACGCCGAGTTCAACGAGCACGTCTTCTACAGCTACCCGACGATGGTCAAGCTCGCCGACGACGTCGCGAAGCGCCTCGGGGACCTCGACCGGCAGGACGCGGACACGTTCACGAAGAACGCCGACGCGCTGACGACGAAGCTCGAGGGGCTCGAGGCGAAGACGGCCGAGCTCAAGAAGACGTACGACGGCGAGAAGGTGGCGTACACCGAGCCCGTCCCGGGGTACCTCTTCGACGCGATCGGTCTCGACAACGTCACGCCCGAGGCCTTCTCCGAGGCGATCGAGGAGGGCGACGACGTGCCCCCGGCGGCGCTGAACGACACGCTCAAGCTGTTCACGAACAAGACCGTGAAGCTCCTCGCCTACAACGAGCAGACGTCCAGCCCGGAGACCGAGCAGGTCAAGAAGGCGGCCGACGAGAACGGCGTCCCCGTCATCGGTGTCACGGAGACGCTCCCGAAGGGGGAGGATTACGTCTCGTGGCAGCAGGCGAACATCGACCAGGTGCAGGCGGCGCTCCAGAAGTGACGACCGTCTCCCACCCGACGACCGAGCGGACCGCCACTGCCCCGGGCAGTGGCGGTTCCGCCGTGCTCGAACTCCGCGACGCCGGACTGTCGTACGGCTCCCGTGCGCTCTGGTCGCACCTCGACCTCGACCTGGCGCCGGGCGAGTTCGTCGCGGTGCTCGGACCGAACGGGGCGGGCAAGACCTCGCTCCTCCGCACGGTCCTCGGGCAGCAGCGGCTGACGAGCGGCTCGATGTCGTTCCTCGGCCAGCCCGTCCGGCGCGGACACCGGAAGATCGGGTACATCCCACAGCAGCGCCTGATGGACGCGGGCACCCCGCTCCGAGCGCGGGACATGGTCGCGCAGGGCGTGACCGGCTCACGGTGGGGCATCACGCCCGCGAGCCGTGCCGAACGGTCCCGGGTCGATCGCATCCTCGACGAGGTCGGGGCCACCGCCTTCGCGGACGCCCCGGTCGCCGAGCTGTCCGGCGGCGAGCAGCAGCGCACCCGCGTCGGACAGGCCATCGCCGCCGACCCCGCGCTGCTCCTCTGCGACGAGCCGCTCATCTCGCTCGACCTGCGGCACCAGCGCGGCGTCACCGAGCTCATCGACCGGCAGCGTCGGCAGCAGGGCGCGGCGGTGCTCTTCGTCACCCACGACGTGAACCCGATCCTCGACGTCGTCGACCGCGTGCTCTACATCGCGGGCGGACGCTTCCGGATCGGAGCACCGGACGAGGTCCTCCGCACCGACGTGCTCTCCGACCTGTACGGCACGCCCGTCGACGTCGTCCGCACGATGGGGCGGATCGTCATCGTCGGCGCGAACGACGCGCACGACCAGCACTGCGACGCGGACCCGAACGCCGTGACGCCCGACGACGGGCGGATCTGATGGACGTCTGGTCGCAGGTCTTCTCCTTCCAGGACTACGGCGAGCTCGTCGTGCTCGTGCAGAACTCGATCTGGGCGGGTGCGGTGCTCGGCATCGTCGGCGGGCTCATCGGGCCGTTCGTCGTCGCCCGGAACATGCCCTTCGCCGTGCACGGCATCTCGGAGCTCTCGTTCGCGGGTGCCTCGGCATCGCTGCTGCTCGCGTGAACGTGGTCACCGGGTCGCTCGTCGGGTCCGTGATCGCGGCGCTGCTCATCGGGCTGCTCGGGTCCAGGGCGCGCGACCGCAACTCGATCATCGCCGTGCTCATGCCCTTCGGCCTCGGCCTCGGCATCCTCTGCCTCGCGCTCTACAAGGGCCGTGCGGCGAACAAGTTCGGCCTGCTCACCGGGCAGATCGTCTCGGTGGACAACCCGCAGCTGACGTTCCTCGTCGTCGTGGCCGCGATCGTCGTCGTGACGCTCCTCGTGATCTGGCGCCCGCTGATGTTCTCGTCGGTCGACCCGGACGTGGCCGCCGCCGCCGGGGTGCCGGTGCGGACCCTGGCGCTCGTCTTCATGCTCGTGCTCGGGCTGGCCACCGCGGTGTCGGTGCAGATCGTCGGCGCGCTCCTCGTGCTGTCGCTGCTCGTCACGCCCGCCGCGGCCGCCCTGCGCCTCAGCTCCCACCCCGTCGTCGTGCCGATCCTGTCGACCGTGTTCGCCGTCGTCTCGGTGGTCGGCGGGATCCTGCTCGCCCTCGGCGGAGGCCTGCCCATCAGCCCGTACGTCACGACCATCTCGTTCGTGATCTGGGTGGTCTGCCGGATCGTCGGCGGACGCAAGGACAAGCGCGACTTGCGAAGGGTCGCGACGTCCTTGTAGTCGATGACGCCGACCTTGATCGACTTCGCGGGAGCGGCGTTCTTGCCGCCCTTACCGCGAGGCTTCCGGCGGTCGCCGGTGCTCTTTCCAGCCATTGTTTGTCCTTAAGAAGTGGAAGTTGTGTCCGTTGAACCGCGGAGGATCAGAACGGGGTCTCGTCGTCGTAC
>NZ_BACZ01000428.1 GCF_000333375.1 Curtobacterium sp. B18 | reverse complement strand
ATCTCGCGGGCGAGCAGGGCCCGTTCGCGGGAGAGCGCCACGGCCGCGGCCTGTCGGCGTTCGTCCTCGCGGGCCCGGCGGGACTCGACGAGCTGCTCGGTCAGGCGGGCACGGGTCTGCACGAGCAGGCCGACGGCGAGCGGACCGAGGGCGAAGATGAGCGCGTAGACCACCGAGACGACGATCTCGTCGAGGGTCTGCGGCGGCCCGACGAACCCGCTGAACCCGACGAACTGCACCAGGGCGGCGAGGAGCATCAGCCACCGGCGGCTCGTGCGCTCCCCGAGGGTGAACAGCGCCACGCTGGCGGCGACCACCGCGGACCCGACGAACAGTCCGGGCATGGTCAGGGCGAACGCGAGCACGGGGAAGCGTCGGCGGAGCAGCAGCGCCGCCGCGGCGACGAGCGACAACCACGTCTCGAGGGTGGTGGCACCGGAGATGTCGAGCACCGCGTCGGCGACCGCGGCGGCGACGAAGAGGGCGTCGAGCACCCACCACGGTGCGGGGTGGGTGCGCGCCAGACGCAGGCCGGCGTCGACGAGCCGGTCGAGCCTCCCGTCCGTCGCCGCGAGCACCTGCCGGACCCGCCGGGACCGCTCCCCGTCAGCCATCCAGGAGCCCCGCCTCGGCCGCGCGCAGCGCGAGCTGCACCCGCGTCGGGACGCCGAACGCGGCGAGGAGCGACCGGATGTCCTCCTTGACGGTGCCGGTGCTCACCCCGAGCCGACGGCCGATGTCCGGGTTGCTGACGCCGTCGGCGACGAGCCGGAGGACGGCGTGCTCCCGGTCGCTGACGGCCGGCGCCGGGGCGCTCGGACGTGCCGCGAAGAGCTTGGTCCGGTCGACGCCCGGGGCCAGCACGACCCCGCCGCGGGCGAGGACGCGGACGTACTCGGCGAGGCCCTCGGGGTCGGTGTCCTTCAGCAGGAACCCGGCCGCACCGAGCTCCATCGCCTGCCCGACGTACTCGTCGGTGTCGAAGGTGGTGAGCATCGCGACGGCGGGCGGCTCGGGGAACGCCCGGAGCTCCCGGAGGACCTCGAGCCCGTTCACGCGCGGCATCCGCACGTCGAGCAGGACGACGTCCGGCGCGTGGTCGCGGATGGTCCGCACGGCGTCGACGTCCCCGGTCGTGGCGACGACGTCGATGTCCGGTGCGGCGCCGAGGATGAGCTCGAAGCCGTAGCGGACGAGCGTCTCGTCGTCGACGATCACCACGGTTGTCACGCGCGTCATCTTGTCATGCACGTTGGCGTTCCGAGGGGGACTCGCTACTGTGGCAGCAACTGGTCATGTCCGCGCATGACCACCCGCACGACCAGCGACGGAGCACGAGGACCGCATGACGAGCCGGATCACCGAGGGTGCCGAACCGAAGCACCAGCAGCTGCGGCGGATCCTCCTCGACCTCGCCACGGTCCGCCTCGCACCCGGTGCGGCGATCCCGTCGGAACGCCAGCTCATCGCCGAGTACGGGGTGTCCCGGATCACCGTTCGCGAGGCCCTCGGGCAGCTCGTGAACGAGGGCTACCTCGAACGCGTGCGCGGCAAGGGCACCTTCGTGGCGCACCGACCCGTGCAGTCGACCCTGCACCTGGCGTCCTTCACCGAGGAGATGCGTGCGATGGGGCATGTACCGACGACGGTCGTGCTCGTCCGCGAGGAGCGGGTGCCCCCGTCCGACACGACCGCGGCGCTGCGGCTCGACCCCGACGTCCGCGCCTTCCACGTGAAGCGGCTGCGCATGGCCGACGGCGCCCCGGTGTCCATCGACGACGCCTGGTTCGTCGCGGACGCGTTCCCGGGCCTGCTCGAGCACGACCTGTCCGACTCGGTGTACTCGATCATCGCGACGGAGTACGGCACGCCGATCGACCGCGCGCAGCAGACCGTCGCCGCGAACCCGGCGGCGGACGACGTGGCCACCCTGCTCGGCACGAAGACCGGGGCGCCGCTGCTGGAGTTCGACCGGGTGTCCTACGCGGGGGAGCGCCCGGTGGAGCACACGCGGAGCTGGTACCGCTCGGACCGCTACCGCGTGCAGATGGAGGTCACGGCGACGGCGGCGAACGCGGTCGCCTAGCGCCGACCGTCGCGCTGCGCGACACCGCACGGCACGTCGAGGCCGTGCGGTGTCGCCGAGTGCGTGGGAAGGCCCCCGCTCAGACCTCGAACAGGGTGTCGCCGTCGCGCACCGTGGTGCCGACCGCGTCCTGCGCGATGGAGTCCGGCGCGGAGCCGAGCACGACGACCGGGCAGATCGGCGAGTAGCCGGCAGCCGAGATCACCGAGGGGGTGAACCGGACGACCGGGTCGCCCGCGACGACGGTGTCGCCTTCGGTGGCGAGGAGCACGAAGCCCTCGCCCGACAGCTTCACGGTGTCGATGCCCACGTGCACGAGCACGTCGGTGCCCGCGGCACCCTGCAGGGCGAACGCGTGCGGGTGCAGCTTGACGATCGTGCCGTCGACCGGCGCGACCGCGGTCACGGCGCCGTCGACCCCGGTCGGGTCCACCGCGACGCCGGCACCGACGAGCTGCCCGGCGAACACCGGGTCCGGCACGTCGGCCAGCGCGACGACCGGGCCCTGGAACGGGGTCCGGACCGCAGTCACAGCTCGTCCTGGATGTCCTGCGCGAGGTTGTCGGCGATCGGGCCGACGATGACCTGCCAACCCGTCCCGCCGCCGACGACGGCCTGGGCGCCCGCGGCCTTCAGGGCGTCCTTGTCGACCAGGTCACCGTCCTCGACCTCGACGCGGAGGCGCGTGATGCAGCCCTCGACCTCGTCGATGTTCTCGGCGCCACCGAGCGCGGCGATGATGTCAGCGGCCTTGATGTCAGCCATCGTTTCCTCCTCGTTACGAAAACGCATGCCGGGTTGACAGGCGTGGGGTCGCGGTTCAGACTACGGAACTGGTCATGACCGGACAGGACCGGACCTGGCGACACCGCCGAGGTTACCTGCGCTGACTGTACGACTCAACTCACCCCGACAGCTCCACCCAACGACGAGAGGACCTCCGATGAGCACCACCACTGCCACGGATGTGCCGGAGAAGAAGACGCCGAAGAAGCAGTCGCGCGTCTTCGCCAACGCCCAGCGGCTCGGCCGCAGCCTCCTGCTGCCCATCGCGGTCATGCCGGCTGCCGGCATCCTGCTCCGCCTCGGCCAGGCCGACATGCTCGGGGCGATCCCCGGCTTCGAGAAGGGCGCGACGATCATCGCCGCGGCCGGCAACGGTGTGTTCACCTGGCTGCCGCTCCTCTTCGCGGTCGGCATCGCGATCGGGTGGGCGAAGAAGTCCGACGGCACCACGGCGCTCGCCGCCGTCGTCGGCTACATGGTCATGTACCAGGTCTTCGCGGCCATGTCCCCGATCGTGCTCGACGGGGTGAAGGACGCGAACGGCAACCAGGCCACCATCAACTTCGGCGTCCTCGGCGGCATCGTCATGGGGCTCGTGTCGGCCGTGCTGTGGGAGAAGTTCCACCGCACGAAGATGCCCGACTTCCTCGGCTTCTTCTCGGGTCGCCGCCTCGTGCCGATCCTCACCGCGGTCGCGGGTCTCCTCATCGCCGTCGTGATGTCGTTCTTCTACCGCTACTTCGACATCGCCCTGACCGCCGCCGGCCAGGCCGTCGCGGACAACGCCGTCCTCGGTGGTGGCATCTTCGGGTTCGTCAACCGCATGCTCATCCCGATCGGGCTGCACCAGCTGCTGAACTTCTTCCCGTGGTTCCAGCTCGGCAGCTTCACCACGGGCGGCGTGACCTACCACGGCGACATCGCGCGCTTCCTCGCCGGCGACCCGACGGCCGGCATCTTCCAGACCGGCTTCTTCCCGATCATGATGTTCGCGCTGCCCGCCGGTGCCCTCGCGATCTGGCGCAACGCCAAGCCGCAGAACCGCAAGCTCGTCGGCGGCATCATGCTCTCGGCCGCGCTCACCTCGTTCGTGACCGGCATCACCGAGCCCCTCGAGTACTCGTTCATGTTCGTCGCGTTCCCGCTCTACATCATCCACGCGGTCCTCACGGGCACCTCGCTGGCCCTGGTGAACGCCCTGGGCATCCACGACGGTTTCTCGTTCTCGGCCGGTGCGATCGACTACGTGCTGAACTTCGGCAAGGCGGACGGGGCCATCTGGCTCATCCCGATCGGCCTCGGCTACGCGGTCGTCTACTACTTCCTGTTCAGCTTCGTGATCAAGAAGTGGAACCTCCGCACCCCCGGACGCGAAGAGGACACGATCGCCGAGAACACCATCGACGCGGCCACCAAGCCGTAGCCGTCACGAGGTGACGGACGTCACCTGCTGACGGACGGGA
>NZ_BACZ01000429.1 GCF_000333375.1 Curtobacterium sp. B18 | reverse complement strand
AAGACGTCGGCGAGCACGACGGTGAGCGTCAGCAGCACGGCGATCGCCAGCGCGACACCGACCCGACGCCCGCGGTGGACGAGCCAGGCGGCGAGGAGCAGCAGGACGCCGACGACGACCACGGAGCCGTTCGGCATCGCGTCGGCGAACGGGGAGAGCACGCCGTCCGGGTCGGGCACGACGGGCGTCACGAGGGTCCCGGCACCGAGCGCGATGAGGGCGCTCACCACGACGGTCCGGGCGGTGACGGCGGTGCTGCGGTGCGCGGGCTCGGAGGCGCGGCGGACGATCCAGGCACCGGCGGCGGTCCCGAGCAGGGTCGCGAGGGCACGGGCCAGGTCCGACCCGTGGCCGGCGAAGAGCACGAGGGTCAGGACGACGGTCCACAGGGCGGCACGGACGCGCCAGCGGCGCTGCGGGGGCATCGTCGCCGAGGCGGCACCGAGCAGGGCGGTGGCCACGATCGACGGCGCGAAGAGCGGTTGCCCGACGGCGAACTCGGCGTGCGCCTCGCCCAGCGCCGACCCGATGGTGACGGTGAGCAGCGTCGCGAGGACACCGACGAGCGGCGCTCCGATCCCGACGACCAGGGTCCGGAGCGAACCGAGGGACCGCTCGGCGAGGACCGTCGTCAGGACCACGGCCACGAGGGCGAGGCACGCGACGGGCGGGTGGTGCGGGAAGTCCGGCTCGGAGTGTGCCATCCGGGCGGTCACGACGAGCACGGCCGCGGCCACCGTCACGACGACGGAGACCGGGAACCGACGGAGACGTCCGATGAGTGCTGTTGGTGCCACGGTCCCATCACAGCGGACCGCGCGCTCCGGGACATCGCTCCACGGCGTGAACCCCGATGGCCGATCGGCCATCGCCGCGTCGCTCCCGGGGACGACCGTCAGACGACGGGCGCGGACGGCACGTGCTCGACCGGCAGCCGCAGGTGCAGTGCGAACCCGTCGTCCGGCTGCGGCCCCGACTCCATGCTCCCGCCGAGGAGCGACGCCCGCTCGCCGAGCCCGATCAGCCCGAGGCCGGAGCCCGGCAGCTCGAGCCGCTCCGAACGCGCGGGGCCGTTCACCACGTCGACGAGGACGTGCTCACCGTGGATCCGGCCGCTGACCCGGACGGTCGCGTCGGGGGCGTGCTTGCGGACGTTCGTCAGCCCCTCCTGCACGAACCGGTATACGGCCCGCTGGAGCGGCTGCGCGAGGGTGTCCGGCAGGTCGACGGTGGTGCTGGTCTCGAGGCCGCTCTCGGCCACCAGCCGGGGCAGGTCGGCGAGGACCGGCTGCGGCGCGATCTCGCGGTCGGTGCCGCCGGACGCCCGCAGCACCTGCACCATCTCGCGGAGCTCCTGCAGGGTGACGACGCACAGCTGCCGGATCGTCCGCGCGAACCCGCGCTCGGCCTCGTCGCGGCCGGCCATCTGCATCGCACCGGCCTGCACCGCGATGAGGGTGACCTGGTGCGAGACG
>NZ_BACZ01000430.1 GCF_000333375.1 Curtobacterium sp. B18 | reverse complement strand
TATCCCGGCGATGCGGTTGGAGCGGACGTGCAATTCCACTGCTTCGCCTTCGACCATCGTAAGATCGGCATAGCGCGCCAGCCGCGCCTGGATGGATCGACGGAAGAGTGTTCGGTCCGCCTGCACCCGCGGCCCCTGGACGGCAGCACCCTTGCTGGCGTTCAGCATCCGGTAGTGAATGGCCGCGTCGTCAGCCGCCGCAGCAATCAAACCATCGAAGACGTCGACTTCGCGGACGAGATGCCCTTTGCCGACTCCGCCTATCGCGGGGTTACACGACATTGATCCGATCGCGGCGACGTTGAGTGCGATAAGGGCCACATTGGCACCCATACGGGTAGCGTGAACATCGCGTGGTCGGTCAGGAAGATGAGCCACTCGACCTCGACGACGATGCGGGCGCGGTTGAGCCCGGCCTCGGAGAGGTGCTCGCCCACCGTGTGCACGATCGGGTAGTAGCGCCCGTCGAGCGGGCTGATCGGCTGCGGGGGAAGGGGGGTCATGGGGCTCCCTGACGGACTGCCGGCTCGAGTTGGCGGAAGAGCGCCCGACAGGCCCGTTCGACGGTCGAGAGCACTCGGTCGAACTCGTGCCGGTCCGCGTAGTACGGATCCGGAACGTCGGTCTGCTGGGGCCAGGCGTCGTCGTACCGCAGCAGGAGCGTCACCTTCGCGGCGTCGTCCATGGTCGGTGCCCACGAGCGCAGGATGCGTTCGTGGGAGCGGTCGAGTGCGACCACCAGATCGAGGTCCGGGAACCGGTCCGGGTCGAACTGACGGGCGCGATGCCTGCTGCCATCGTATCCGCGCGCGGCGAGCGCCGCGATCGTGCGCTCGTCGGCCGGCTCGCCGACGTGCCAGTCGCCGGTGCCGGCGGACTCGACCTGGAACCGGTCGGCCATGCCCGCGTCCGCCGCCAGCTGGGCGAACACGATCCCGGCCATGGGGGAGCGGCAGATGTTGCCGCTGCAGACGAACGAGACCCGGAAGGGGGCGTCGGCGTCCGCGGTCATGGGGACATCATGGCGCAGCCGGCGCGCGTCCGCGATGCTGCTGCCGCCGGGAGGCGCGGTGCCGGTCCGGTCGTCGGCCCACCCCGGCGGGGTCGTCGCGCACGCGTCGTCGGCCAGCGTCACGCGCGCGGGCGGTTCAGCACCGGCCGCGCGAACAGCCCGATCAGCCAGGCGAAGACCGCGAGCACGAAGGCACCGACGATGCCCCAGCCGAACGAGTCGACGTGCAGCCCGAAGCCGAACGCGTCCGAGATCCCGGCGACGATGAGGAGCAGGACCGCGTTCACGACGAACGAGATGAGCCCGAGCGTCAGGATGTAGAGCGGGAACGCCACGATCCGGATGAGCGTGCCGATCACCGCGTTCACGAGACCGA
Source organism: Curtobacterium sp. B18 (assembly GCF_000333375.1). Classification (GTDB taxonomy): domain Bacteria; phylum Actinomycetota; class Actinomycetes; order Actinomycetales; family Microbacteriaceae; genus Curtobacterium. The sequence continues at coordinate 8,038 of NZ_BACZ01000430.1, read as the reverse complement.
ACACGAACGCCACGAGCAGGTACGTGAGGACGGTGGCCGTGGTGCCGCCGTCGCCGAAGGGCGTGACGGAGACGCCGCTGACGATCAGCGTGGTGAGCCAGAGCGCGACGGCGTTGACGACGAGGCGGACGAGGAATCGCATGCCCCCATGATGCCCGTGCCCACCCGGGCGCGTGCCGCGAGGACGGGTCCTCCCGGCCCGGTAGCCTGGTCCGGTGACTGACGAGCGCGTGCACATCAGGCCCGAGATCGCCGTTCTCCCCGCCTACAAGCAGGGTCGTCAGGCCGAGGCCTCCGCCTTCAAGCTGTCGAGCAACGAGAACCCGTTCCCGCCGCTCCCCGGCGTCGTCGAGGCCGTGCAGGCGCAGACCGCGTTCAACCGCTACCCGGACGCGACCGCCCTCGCCGTCCGGGCCGAGCTCGCGCACCGCTTCGGGACGGGTGTCGACGAGGTCCACGTCGCCCCCGGCAGCGTCGCGATCCTGCACGAGCTCGCCAAGGCCACCGCAGGCCCCGGCGACGAGGTCGTCTACGCGTGGCGCTCCTTCGAGGCCTACCCGGGCGTCGTGACGGTCGCCGGCGCCACGAGCGTGCAGGTGCCGAACCGTCCGGACGGCGGCCACGATCTCGACGCGATGGCAGCGGCGGTCACCGAACGCACCCGGATGCTGGTCGTCTGCACGCCGAACAACCCGACCGGCCCGGTCGTCACCGCAGCGGAGTTCGAGGCGTTCATGGCGTCGGTGCCGCCGACCCTGCTCGTGGTGCTCGACGAGGCCTATGCCGAGTTCGTCACCGATCCGGACGCGGTGCGGGGACCGGCGCTCCTCGAGCGGTACCCGAACCTCGTCGTCCTCCGCACCTTCTCGAAGGCGTACGGACTGGCCGGACTCCGTGTCGGGTACGCCCTCGGCCCGGCGTACGTACTCGACGCCGTACGCGCCTGCGCGATCCCGTTGTCGGTCACCGCGCAGGGGCAGGCCGCGGCGCTCGCGAGCCTCGAGCGGGAGTCCGAGCTGCTCGAACGCGTGTCCGAGATCGCCGCACTGCGCGACCGCGTCGTGACGTCCCTCCGCGAGCAGGGCTGGGACGTCCCCGACGCCCAGGGCAACTTCGTGTGGCTGCCGACCGGGGCGCACACCCAGCACGCGGCGGAGCGCTTCGAACAGGCCGGCATCATCGTCCGGGCGTTCGCGTCGGAGGGCATCCGCATCTCGATCGGGGAGCACGAGGCTGTGGGAACGCTCCTCGAAACCGCCCGGTCGCTTGTGGGGGACCTCCAGGCGACCGAGTAGTCGCTGCCGCTACGCTGGCCCGCATGTCATTCCGCGCCGCGGCCCCCGCGACGACCACCGTCCGGCTCCTCGACCCCGAGGGCCGGTTCGTGGAGACCGACGAGAACGCCGAGTTCGCCGCCGCCGCGCGGGCGATCCCGGACGAGACCCTGCTGGCGATGCACCGCCGCATGGTCCTCACCCGTCGGTTCGACCACGCCGGCCACAACCTCCAGCGCACCGGGCAGCTCGGCCTCTGGGTGCCGAGCCACGGGCAGGAAGCCGCACAGACCGGCTCCGCCTTCGCCCTCCGTGCGCAGGACCACGTGTTCCCGTCGTACCGCGAGCACGCCGTCACGATGCACCGCGGCGTCGAGCCGATGGAGATCATCGCGATGTACCGCGGGCAGACCCACGGCGGGTGGGACCCGGACGAGCGGGGCAACACCCACATCTCGACCCTGGTGATCGGTTCGCAGACGCTCCACGCCACCGGGTACGCGCTCGGCCAGAAGCTCGACGGCGACGTCGGCACGGGCGACCCCGACCGCGACGCCTGCTCGATCGTCTACTTCGGCGACGGCGCGACGAGCCAGGGCGACGTGAACGAGGCGTTCGTCTTCTCCGCGTCGACCGGGGCGCCGGTCGTCTTCTTCCTGCAGAACAACCACTGGGCCATCTCGGTGCCCGTGTCCGTGCAGTCGCCGACCCCGCTCGTCGACCGCCCGCGCGGGTTCGGGATCCCGAGCGTCCTGATCGACGGCAACGACGTCCTGGCGGCGTACACGGCCTCGGTCGTCGCCACGGACCACGCCCGCAGCGGCCAGGGCCCGGCCTTCATCGAGGCCGAGACCTACCGCATCGGCGCGCACACGAGTTCCGACGACCCGAGCCGCTACCGCGAGGACGACGAACTCCAGGACTGGGTCCGACGTGACCCGATCGCCCGCTCCGAGGCGTACCTGCGGTCCAAGGGCGTCACCGACGCGCAGCTGGCCGAGTTCGACGCCGAGGGCGAGGACATCGCCGCCGACGTCCGCCGCCGCACCGTCGCGCTCACGCCGCCGTCCGTCGACGTCATGTTCGACAACGTCTACCGCGAGCCGCACCCGCTGATCGCCGAGCAGAAGGCCTGGCTCGAACAGTACGAGGCCGGCTTCGAAGGGGGCGCCCACGCATGAGCACCACCGAGCAGCTCTTCGACTACACCCTGCGCTCCCACCCGGGCGCCGGCGAGGTCCCGAGCGACCCCACCCCGACCCTGACGATGGCCAAGGCGCTCAACGCCGGGCTGGCCGCCGCGATGCAGGCGGACGACAAGGTCCTGCTGATGGGCGAGGACATCGGCGCCCTCGGCGGCGTGTTCCGCATCACCGAGGGCCTGCAGCAGCGGTTCGGCGCGGAGCGCGTCCGGGACACCCCGCTCGCCGAGTCCGGCATCATCGGCACCGCGATCGGTCTCGCCCTGCGCGGCTACCGCCCGGTCGTCGAGATCCAGTTCGACGGCTTCGTCTGGCCGGGCTTCGACCAGATCACGTCGCAGCTGGCGAAGATGGCGAACCGGCTGCCGGCGCACATGTCGCTGCCCGTCGTGATCCGCATCCCCTACGGCGGCCACATCGGCGCCGTGGAGCACCACCAGGAGTCCCCGGAGGCGTACTTCGCGCACACCCCGGGCCTGCGGGTCGTGAGCCCGAGCACCCCGAACGACGCCTACTGGATGATCCAGGAGGCCATCGCGTCGAAGGACCCGGTGGTCTTCCTCGAGCCGAAGTCGCGCTACTGGCCCAAGGGGCAGGTCGACCTCGTCGACGGCCACGTGCCGATGCACACCTCCCGCGTGGCCCGCACCGGCACCGAGGTCACCCTCGTCGGCCACGGCGCCATGGTCGCCACGCTCATGCAGGCGGCCGAGATCGCCGAGTCCGAGGGCACGAGCTGCGAGGTCATCGACCTCCGTTCGATCTCGCCGATCGACTGGGAGCCGCTCCTCGCCTCGGTCCGGAAGACCGGCCGGCTCGTCATCGCACAAGAGGCGTCCGGCTTCGTGAGCGTCGGCAGCGAGATCGCCGCGACGGTCGCCGAGCGGGCCTTCTACACGATGCAGGCGCCGCCGCTCCGGGTCTCCGGGTTCGACGTGCCGTTCCCGGTGTCGAAGCTGGAGCACCTGCACCTGCCGGACGCCGACCGCGTCCTCGAGGCCGTCGACCGCGCCCTCGCCTACTGACATCCCGACCGAGCTCGACCAGACCGCCGAAGGAGCCGTAGTGGCCGCCGCCGAATTCCCCCTGCCCGACGTGGGCGAAGGCCTCACCGAGGCCGAGATCGTGCAGTGGCGCGTCGCGATCGGGGACGAGATCGCCGTCGACCAGGTGCTCGTCGAGATCGAGACGGCCAAGTCGCTCGTCGAGCTCCCGTCGCCGTTCTCCGGCACCGTGACGGGGCTCCTCGTCTCCGAGGGCGACACCGTCGAGGTCGGCAAGCCGATCATCCGCGTCGAGTCCGACGCGTCGGTCGCGTCCGGGGCGCCGGTGACGGCTCCGTCCGCTCCGGCGGCACAGCCGGGAGGCACGGCACCGGTCGCGGACAGCGTCCCGACCTCGCCGGTGGTCGCCGCCACCCCGCCGGCAGCGCCCGCCCCGGCAGCGCCCGCCCCGGCGGCACCGGCCCCGGTGGCTCCCGTCGCGCAGACCCCGCCCGCCCCCGCGGCGACCCCGGCACCGGCTGCAACGCCGGCTCCCGCCGTCGCCGCTCCCGCCACGCCCGCGCAGCCCGTCGCCGAGGGCGCCTCGGTCGTCGGGACCGACGAGTCCTCCGGCGCCGTCCTCGTCGGCTACGGCTCGGCGACCTCGTCGCCGTCCCGTCGCAAGCCGGGCGCCCGCCGGGCCGCAGCGCTCGCGGCCGAGGCGAGCCGCGCCTCCAGTGCCGACGCCGCCGCGGCCGCCGAGGCCGCCACCGACCCGGGCGAGGAGTCGACCGCCGAGGCGATCACCGCCCTCGGCTCCGCCCCGCGCAAGCAGAGCACCGCGACGAACGTCCTCGCGAAGCCCCCGATCCGGAAGCTGGCGAAGGACCTCGGCGTCGAGCTGAGCGAGATCGTCGCGACCGGGCTCGCCGGCGAGGTCACGCGCGACGACGTCATCCGGCACGCGAAGCAGGCCAGCGTCTTCCGCAACATCGAGACGCCCGAGTGGGGCGAGGTGCGCAGCGAGACGATCCCGGTCAAGGGCGTCCGCAAGGCCATCGCCACCGCGATGACCACGTCGGCGTTCACCGCGCCGCACGTGTCCCTGTTCGTCGACGTCGACGCGACCCACACGATGGAGTTCGTCAAGCGGCTCAAGGCGTCGCCGACGTTCGCGGGCGTCAAGGTGTCGCCGCTCCTCATCGTCGCGAAGGCCGTGATCTGGGCCGTCCGCCGCAACCGCTCGGTGAACTCCACCTGGACCGACCGCGAGATCATCGTCCACCACTTCGTGAACCTCGGCATCGCCGCGGCGACCCCGCGTGGGCTCATCGTGCCGAACATCAAGGACGCGCAGGACATGTCCCTGCTCGAGCTCGCGCAGGCCCTCGAGCAGCTGACCCTGACCGCCCGCGACGGCAAGACCACCCCGGCGCAGATGGCGAACGGCACGGTGTCGATCACGAACATCGGCGTGTTCGGCATGGACACCGGCACCCCGATCCTCAACCCGGGCGAGGTCGCGATCGTCGCCATGGGCACGATCAAGCCGAAGCCGTGGGTCGTCGACGGCGAGGTCCGCTCGCGCATGGTGACGACGATCGGCGCCTCGTTCGACCACCGGGTCGTCGACGGTGACGTGGCGTCGCGCTTCGTGCACGACGTGGCCTCGGTGCTCGAGGAACCGGCGCTCCTGCTCGACTGAGCGGCTTCGTGAGCAGGAACGGTCGAGTGTCGCCGAGCTGCTCGACCGTTCCTGCTCACCATCTGCGGGCTTCCGCAAACGTCGCGTGGTGTTCACACGGATGTCGGTGGGCGGGGCGATGATCGACCCATGGTCCACCAGCTCCTGATGCCCCCGCAGGAGATCCGAACGGATCGCCTCCTGCTCACCCCGCTGTCGCCGGCGGACATCGACGACGTGCACGCGCTGTTCTCCGACGCGCGCACGTGGACGCACCTGCCCACCGGTCGGCACACGGCACGGGCGACGACCATCGACCTCGTCCAGCGCAAGATCGGCGGCCGGGCACGCCACGGGCTCGGCTCGTGGGCGGTCCGGTCCTCGGCCGACCACGCGTTCCTCGGGGTCGGCGGCGTGGACATGACGGCGGGCGGCGTCTGGAACCTCGGCTACCGCCTGACGCCGTCGGCGTGGGGCAACGGCTACGCGACCGAGGTCGCGCTCGCGGCCGTCGCCGCCGCGCGGGACGTGGGCGCCGACGTCCCCGTGACCGGGCGCGTCCTGACGAACAACCCGGCCTCGGCCGCGGTGCTCGGGCGCGCCGGCCTGTCCCTGGTGTGGCAGGGGTCGACCTCCGCACCGACCCCCGGCGGGGTCGAGCGACAGGTCTGGGCCGACCGGGCGTTGTCACGGACGCAGCGGGCCTGGCTCGTCGCCAACGCCTGAGCCGGGTCCCTCCACCGGGGTCGACGCCTCCGACGAGGGGACGAGCGCGCGGGCGACCCCGCACAGCACCAGCAGGACGACGGCGACCGGGGTGGCTCCGACCGGACCCACGGCCATGAGCACGACCGCGGCGAGGGCGACGACGGGCAGGGTGACGACGCCGGTCACCGCAGGGCTCCGAACAGGGCGTCGGCCTCGTGCGGCAGCTCCGTGCGGAGGGACCACTGCACGGTGTTCCAGTCGTGGCCGCTCTTCGGCGCGGAGGCGACGACGGTGTCCGCGCCCGCCGCCCGTGCCGCACGGCCGAGCTTCCGCGCGTTCTCGCTGAACTGGCGGTCGGCCGAGCCCGCGGTGAGCCACAGGGCGTGCCCGCCGAGGCCGTTCTCCCGCATCTGCGCGATCGGGGCGGCCGCCCGCCACGCGGCGACGGACCCGCCGAAGGCCTGGTCGGCGCTGTGCTGGGGGTTCTGGTCGATCGGTTGCAGCTCGCTGGAGATCGCCAGCGCCGCGCCGAACGACGCCGGGTCCGCGGTGACGAACTGCATCGCGCACGTCGCCCCCTGCGAGAAGCCGACGAGCCCCCATGCTCGTCGGTCCGGCGTGACGGGGAGGTGGGCAGCGAGCCACGCGGGCACGTCCCGGGTGACGTAGGACGCCGACTTCCCGAGCCGCGAGTCGACGCACATCGGGTTGCGACCCGGTGCCGACAGCTGGTCGACGGACACGACGATCGGCGCCCGCCCGTGGTGGGCGGCGGCGTACGCGTCGAGCACCGTGCCCATCTGCCCGGCGGTGAACATGTCGCTCGGGGCTCCCGGCTGCCCGGCGAACGCCAGGACCACGGGCAGGCGCGCCGGGTCGCGGACGAGGGCGGCCGGCGGCAGGTAGACGACGGCGGGACGTGCAGGGAAGCCCGAGCGCGTCCCCGGGATGTCGACCGTCCGGATCACGCCCGCCGCGGGCATCGTGGCCGCCGGGGCGGCGTCGAGGTCGAGCGCGGGGTACGGGTCGCTCTGCACCACGGTGCCGAGGGTCGGGTACTTGGCGAACTCGACGTTCACGCCGAGCGCCGGGACGAGGAGCGCGGCCGGTACCAGGACCGCGGCCAGCACCCGTCGCCCGCGACCGCCCTGCACGATCCCGGTGACCGCCAGCGCGAGGGCCGCCGTGGCCACCGCGACCCACATGCGCGTGACGCCGCTCAGGGCGACGCCGAACAGGTCGACCACGTCGCTGACGACCCAGCAGACGACCAGCACCGCCACGGCCGCGACCGCCGCGACGACCGCGCGCACCCGTACGGCCCGCCACGCGGGGCCGGAGCGCATCCGCCGGAGCCCGGGGAGCAGGACGACGAGTGCGAGCACGGCGAAGGCGGTGTCGATCGGGACGAGCTTCGACGGTGCCTGCAGCTGTGTCGCGAGCAGCCAGGCGGTCGGACTCACGACCGGGCCGCCGCGCGGGCGTCCGCCGCCTGGACCCGGTGCGCCTGGCGGAGCGCCCACAGGTGCTTCGGGCGGAGCCCCGGCACGTACGCCGCCGCCAGGGCGCGGGTCACCCGCGGGACGTGCAGCGGCGTGGGGACGACGAGCCAGAGCGGTTCGTGCCGGGCGCCGAACTTCTCCTTGAAGCGCTGCAGCGAGCGGAAGCCGTACACCGGTTCGAGCGCCCGGGCGAGCATCGCCGACCCGCGCACGACGAGCGGACCCGCCCCGGCGTGCGCGGCGAGTGGCGTGCCGGACAGGCTGATCGTGGTGAGGCCGGCCTCGCGGGCGCGGAGGGCGGTCCGGGCGATGAGGAACTCCATCACGCCGGGCATCCCGTCGTCGCCGCGGCGCATGACGTCGAGCGTGTACCCGGTCAGCGCCCCGCGTTCGTGGACGGGCAGCCAGCTGGTCACCGCGGTGACGTGACCGTCCGCGGTGACGGCGAGCAGGAGCCGGACGTCCGAGTCGTCCAGCTCCCGGAACCCGCCGAGCGTGAAGCCCATCTCGGGCAGCCGACGGTCGGCGGCCCACCGCGTGCAGATGGCCTCGACCTCGGCACGCTGGTCGGCCCCGAGCGCGTCGAGGGTCGTCCACTCGTCGCGGACGCCCTCGCGGTCGGCCCGGTTCGAGGCGGTGCGCAGATCGTGCCGCTTCTTGCCTCGGAGGTCGAAGGTCGTCACGT
>NZ_BACZ01000431.1 GCF_000333375.1 Curtobacterium sp. B18 | reverse complement strand
ACTCGATGGGCGGTGGCGGGGCACCATCGGAGCATGCCGACCGACACCGCATCCACACCCGCCTCGAGCTGCGCCGCAACGAGCGAGCGCAGCACCGCAGCGAGCGAGCGCGTCGCCGCCCCGCGCGGCCGCCGAGGGCACACGCGTCGTCGACACGGTGTCGGCTTCTGGGCCGTGGCGTTCGCGTTCCTCGCGGTCATGGCCTTCGCGACGGTGCCCGCGCCGCTCTACGTCATCTACCAGGCACGCGACGGGTTCCCGACGTTCACGACCACCGTGGTGTTCGCCGCGTACGGCGTGGGCGTGGTGGGGTCCCTGTACCTCGCGGGACACCTCAGCGACGTGCACGGACGCCGGCCCCTCATCCTCGTGTCGGTGGCGCTCGAGCTCGTCGCCGCCGTGCTCTTCCTCGTCTGGAACGACGTCAGCGGGCTCATCGTCGCCCGCCTGGTGACCGGCCTCGGCGTCGGACTCCTGACGGCGACGGCCACCGCGCACCTCGGGGAACTCCGGGTCCGGGCGACGGGCTCGTCGTCGTCCGCCGGTGGCGCCGGTGTGGTCGCCGGGGCGGTGAACCTCGGTGGGCTGTCGCTCGGCGCGCTCGTCGGCGGCGCCCTCGCCGAGTTCGTCGGACAGCCGCTGATGGTGCCGTACGTCGTGTTCGTCGTGGCGCTGGTGGTCGCGTTCGCGGTGGTGCTCGCCGCCCCGGAGACCGTCGACCGCCCGGCGTCGCCCGTGCCCTACCGCCCGCAGCGGCTGCAGGCACCCGAGGGGCAGGCCGGGGCGTTCTGGACCGCTGGCACCGCCGCGTTCGCCGCCCTCGCGGTGCAGGGGCTCTTCACCTCGGTCGCGCCGACGTTCCTCGCGACGACGTTCCACGTGACCGACCGGCTCGCCGCCGGGGCCACGACGTTCGGGGTGTTCGCGGCGAGTGCGGTGTCGCAGATCGTCTTCGCCCGACTGGCACAGCGGACGCAGGTCCGGCTCGGGATGGTGCTGCTCGTCGCCGGCCTCGTGGTCCTCGCGGTCGCCGCGGTCGTGCTGCAGGTCGCCGGGTTCATCGGCGGCGGGGTGGTCGCCGGTGCCGGTGTCGGGCTGCTCTTCCGTGCGGCGATCGGCAGCGCGGGGGCGCTCGTCGGACCCGAACGCCGCGGAGGCGTCCTCGCTGCCACCTTCCTCATCGCCTACGCCGGGCTGACCGTGCCGGTCGTCGCGGTCGGCGCCGCGCTCCTCGTGCTGCCGACGCTGCCCGTGCTGCTCGGCTACGTCGTGTTCGTCGTGGTGCTGGCGGTCATCGCCGGGACGCGGCTGGCCGCTCGGGCCTGAGCGGCCAGGTTCCGGGAGGCGCGACACCCGTCCGGCATACTGGGCGCGTGTCCCAGAAGCGCAACCGTTCCGTCATCACCGGGATCGCGGCCGTGCTGGCCGCGGGCCTCGTGGCCGGTGGGGTCGCGCTGACGGCGCAGCGCGGTGCCGACGACCCGGTGCTCGGCGGTACCGGGGTCAGTGTCGTCCCGAGCGCGACCGCCGGCGACGGGGCGACGAAGGACGGCACGGTGACGATCACCCGGACCGGCCCGGACCTGCCCGGCGACGACGTCCTCGACCGCTGCGACGCCGGCAGCCGCGGGACGGTGGCCCGCTACGACACCGAGGCGCTCGGCGCGGTCGTGCTGCAGTGCGGCAACTCCGGCCAGGGCTACGAGCACATCCGCATCCGGCACACCCGGGACTGGGAGGACGTGCTCTCCGGTCACGGCTCCCGGGACTGGGACGACGCGATGCTCACCGCGGTGCAGTCCGCCCTCGAGGCACCCGCGACCGGGTACCCGCAGGACGCCGGCGACGGCAAGCTCTGCTACGCCGCTCCGGTTCGGTTCGACGACGGGAGCCGACCCGCGGCCGAGCCCTTCGTCCGCGTGATCGTCTCGTCCACCACGGACCGGGTGATCACGGCGTTCCCCACGAGCGACGGCGGCTGCTGACCTCGCCCCGGGGATCGGCCGGGGCGAGGGAGCGTCGGCCGTCGAGTCGATGCGACATCGTCGTTGTCGTACGACGTCGACAACGTCGTCGGTTGCGTCCGCGGGTGGTTGCACGCGCGGGGTAGCGACAGCGTCGTTGTCGTACGACGTCGACATCGTCGCACCGAGTCCGCCGCCGCACCACGCGCGCCGCCGCACCACGCACGCCGCACCACGCACGCCGCACCACGCGCCTCGCTACGCGTGCACCTCGTGCTCGTGCCGGCGGTGCGACGCGGGCTCGAGCTGGAACGTCGAGTGCTCCACCGGGACGTCGAAGTGCTCCGCGACGCACTGCTGCAGCTCGTCGAGGATCCGCGGGGCGTGCGCGGTCGAGAAGCACTCGTCGTCGACCACCACGTGCGCCGTCAGGTTCGGCACCCCGGTCGCCACGAGCGTCGCGTGCAGGTCGTGCACGGCGATGACGTGCTCGAGCTCGAGGATGTGACCCCGCACGTCGTCGAGGTCGAGCCCCGGCGGCGTCGACTCGAGCAGCACGTTCGCGGTCTCGCGCAGGAGCCGGACGGCCCGCGGCAGGATGAGCAGCCCGATGAGGATCGCGGCGACCGAGTCGGCACGCTCCCACCCGGTCAGCATGAGGACGATCGCGGCGGCGATGACCGCGACGGAGCCGAGGGTGTCGTTGAGGACCTCGAGCCGGGCGGCGCGCGAGGTGAACCCCTCGCCCGAGGCCCGCAGCAGCACCGCGTAGGCCACGAGGTTGCCGACGAGCCCGATGATGCCGAAGACCAGCAGCGGCCCGGAGTGGATGTCGGCCGGGACGAACAGCCGCTGGATCGCCGAGATGATCACGTAGACGCCCACGGCGAGCAGGATCGCTGCCTGTGCCGTGGCACCCAGGACCTCGGCACGCTGGAAGCCCCAGGTGCGCTGCGCCGTCGGACTGCGGCGGGCGAGCCGGGTGGCGACGAGCCCGATGCCGAGCCCTCCGGTGTCGACGACCATGTGCCCGGCGTCGACGAGCAGTGCGAGGGACCCGGTCACCACGGCACCGACCACCTCGGCCAGCAGGATCGTCGCCGAGATGCAGAACGCGATGAGCAGTGCGCGCTCGGACGCGTGCCCGTGCGCGTGCCCCGCTCCGTGGTCGTGTCCCATGCGCACCATCGTAGGGATCCGCACCGACGCCGTGCCAGGATCGGGACGTGTCCCGGTCGCCGTACGAGCTGTCCACCCCGCCCGAGGTGCTGGCCCGGTTGCACCCGCGGCTGTCGACGTACTTCGGTGCGATCCCGCCCGGTCACGTCGGCCGTGGCGAGGGCGTCTTCGACGTCGTCGGCACGCCGCGCCGCTGGCTCTGGCCGCTGCTCGCCTGGTTCGCCCGCGACTCCGTCATGTTCCCGGTCTGGGAGCGGGACGTCCCCTTCACGGTGGAGAACCGCCCGGCTCGCGTCCGTCGTGGACGAGGAGACCGCGAGGCGCGACCCGCCGTGCGCGCGCACCGCACCTTCCGGTTCCGCTCCGGCAGCCGCACGATGGTGGACGCCATCACCGCCGAACCGGACGGCCTGGTCGACCACCTCGGTCGCCACGGGCGCGTCAGCGCCCGGCTCCGGGCGGAGGTCGACGCGCACGGGCCGGACGCGGGCGCCCTGCGCCTGGTCTCCACGCGCGTGACGTTCCGTGCGCTGGGACGCGAGGTGCGCCTCCCGGCCCTCATCGCACCGCGTGTGACGCTGAAGGAACGATTCGATGACGAAGCCGACCTCCAGCGCGTGTCCCTGGTGCTCTCGGCCCCGCTGGTCGGCACGCTGTACCGGTACGAGGGGGCGTTCCGGTACGAGATCGCGCCGGACAGGGAACGGGGATGAGATGAGCGACCAGAAGGGCCGCGCCGTGATCGCGGGGGCGAGCGGGTTCGTCGGGCAGTACCTGCGGGACGCCTTCCGCGACGAGGGCTACGAGGTCGTCACGATCGGCCGCACCGGCGACGCCGTGTGGGGCAACACCATGCGGATCCGGGAGCTCGTGGACGGCGCCGCCCTCGTCGTCAACATGGCGGGCAAGAGCGTCAACTGCCGCTACGGCAGGCGCAACCGGGCGGAGATCATCCGCTCCCGGGTCGACACGACCCTCGAACTGGCCGAGGCGATCCGCACGAGCGAGCACCCGCCGCCGCTGTGGGTGAACGCCTCGACCGCGACGATCTACCGGCACGCCGACGACCGCCCCCAGGACGAGGTGACGGGCGAGCTCGGCGAGGGCTTCTCGGTCTCGGTGGCGACGGCGTGGGAGGACGCCCTCTTCGCGGTCGACCTGCCCGGTACCCGCCGCGTCGCGCTCCGGATGGCGATCGTCTTCGGCGACGGCAGCGCCCTCGTGCCGCTCATCCGGCTGGCGCAGGCGGGACTCGGTGGACCGCAGTACGACGGACCGTGGTTCCCGACGCGCGCACGACTCCGTGCGGGGACGTACCACCACGACCGGCGCACCCGCGGCCGGCAGCGGTTCAGCTGGGTGCACATCGCGGACGTCCTCGGCGCGGTCCGGTTCGTCCGCGACCACGAGGACATCGACGGAGCGGTCAACGTCTCGAGCCCGAACCCGTCCGACAACCGCACGGTGATGGCGACCATCCGCGACGCGGTCGGGCGTCGGTTCGGCATCCCGACGTGGCGGTGGATGCTCGAGCTCGGGTCGTTCGCGATCCGCACCGAGACCGAGCTCGTGCTGAAGAGCCGGTGGGTGGTGCCGACCAGGCTGGTGGAGGCCGGGTACGAGTTCCGCTACCCGCACCTGCGCGGGGCGCTCGCCGGGATCATCGCCGAGCGTCGCCAGCACCGGGGCTGAGCGTCGGCACCGGCAGGTCGCTGCGGTCGCTCGAACTGCTGCCCAGGACGCCGGCGGGCGGCACGTCGTGCGACCTCGGTGCAGCGTCCTCGGCGTGTGGTGCGACCGCGACGGTTCGCGGTGCCGGGTGGGACCGCGCCGGCCGGGACGACCACAGCACCGCGGCCACGACCACGACCCCGGCCGCCACCTCGACCCCGTCGGGCACCTCGCCGAACGCCACCCACGACGCGAACACCCCCACGACCGGCACGAGCATCGAGAACGGTGCGACCGTGCTCGACGGGTAGGTCGCCATGAGCCGCGACCAGATGCCGTACCCCACGAGGGTCGCCACCAGCACGATGTAGAGCACGCCGAGGTCCGCCGGCAGTGCCTCGGCCGTGAACGCCGTCCCGAGCGCCCGCCCGATGCGCGATGGTCCCTCGACGACGAACGACAGCACGGCCATCGGGACCGGCGGCACGATCGACCACCACAGGGTCAGGTGCAGGGGGTTCGCGGCGCCGGCACGCCGGGTCGCCACGTTGCCGATCGCCCAGCCGAGGGCGCCGCACAGCGCGAGCACGACGGGCAGCAGGGCCGCCGCCTGCGCCCGGTGCACGGCGATCGCCGCGAGGGCGGCCACCGCGATCGTGACCCCGACCACCTGCCGCCCGGTCAGCCGTTCGCGCAGGAAGACCCCGGCGAGCACCACCGTGAACGGCGCCGACGCCTGCAGCACGAGCGACGCCAGCCCGGACGGCAGCCCCGCGGCCATGCCGAGGTACAGGAACGCGAACTGCAGGACGCCGAGCCCCGTGCCCACGAGCAGCAGCCGTCCGAACGGGATCCGCGGGCGCGGTACGAGCAGCACGGTCGGGACCGCGAGCAGCGTGAACCGGATCGCCGCGAGCAGGAAGGGCGGGAAGTGCTCGAGTGCCAGGGCCGTCGCGGGGAAGTTCAGTCCCCACACCACGGCGACGACGACGGCGAGGAGACGGTCACGGGTACGCACAGGTCGATGGTGCTGCAGCGAGACCGTTCAGGACCAGCGAACAGTTCCGAAGCGACGTTGTAGTCTCCCTGCATGGTCGGCTTCGACGTGCAGCTCCTCGCCGTCCTGCGCGAGCTCGCCGAACGGGGCAGCGTCACCGCCGTCGCCCGGGCCACCCACCGCACGCCCAGCGCGGTCTCGCAGCAGCTCCAGACCCTGCAGCGACAGGTGGGCGTCCCGCTCGTGGAACGCATCGGCCGCGGCGTCCGGCTCACCGAGCACGGCCGGGTGCTCGCCGGGTTGGCGAGCGGCGTCGCGACGGCGATCGCGACGGTCGACGCGGCCTGGCAGGAGCACCTCGGCGGCGGGACCGGACGGGTCGACCTCGCGATCTTCCCGTCGGCGGCCGAACTGCTGCTCCCCGGGGTCCTGACCCGGATGCGCGCGCACCCCGGCATCACGCTGTCACTGGTCGACGTGGACGTCGGCGAGGGTGCGTTCGCCCCGCTCGCCGCCGACCACGACGTCGTCGTCGGGCACCGCTCCGACGGGGTGCGCCCGGCGGACCAGGGCGCGGTGCAGACGGTGCCGCTGCTGCGGGAACCGCTCGACGTCGCCCTGCCGGACGGGCACCGGCTCGCGGGGCGGGCACGCGTCGGGATCGACGAGGTGGTCGGCGAGACCTGGATCGGGGTGCCGGAGGGCTACCCGATCGACCGGGTCCTGCAGGCGATGGCGGCCGCGTCCGACGTCCCGCCGAGCGTGGCCTTCCGGACGATCCACCTGCCCGTCATCGAGAACCTCGTCGTCGCCGGCCACGGGATCGCGCTCGTGCCGCGGTACACCTCGGGGACGCGGGCGCCCGGTCGGTTCCACCTCGCGGAACTGGCCGACGTCCGCGCGGGGCGGCGGATCGAGGCGCTCGTCCGTCCGGACCGTGCGGTCCGCCCCGCGGTGCGGACGGTCCTGGAGGCGCTGGTCGCCGAGGCCGTGGACGTCACCACGTGAGGTGGTGACGTCCACGGCGGGGCCGAGCCGCGCCTCCAGGAGGCGTCGGTGCGGGACGCGTCAGACGTCGAGGTGGTCGACGAGCTCGTCCGCGAGACCCGTGTAGGTCGCCGGGGTCAGGTTCGTCAGGCGCGCCTTGGCACCCGAGGAGATGTCCAGCCCGTTCACGAACGCGACGAGCTCCGCCTGCCCGATCCGCTTGCCGCGGGTGAGCTCCTTGAGCATCGCGTACGGGTCCTCGATGTTCGACTGCCCGGCGGTGACCTCGGCGCGGATGACCGTCTGGATCGCCTCGGCGAGGACCTCCCAGTTGCGGTCGAGGTCCTCGGCGAGACGGACCTCGTTCACGGCGATCTCGCCCAGCCCGCGGCGCAGGTTGTCGAGTGCGAGCAGCGAGTGCCCGAACGCGACGCCGATGTTCCGCTGCGTGGTGGAGTCGGTGAGGTCACGCTGCAGGCGGCTCGTGACGAGCGTCTCGGACAGGGTCGAGAACAGCGCCGACGAGATCTCGAGGTTCGCCTCGGCGTTCTCGAACCGGATCGGGTTGATCTTGTGCGGCATCGTCGACGACCCCGTGGCACCCGCCACCGGGATCTGCGTGAAGTACCCCATCGAGATGTAGGTCCACACGTCGGTCGCGAGGTTGTGCAGGATCCGGTTCGCGTGCCGGACCCGGTCGTACAGCTCGGCCTGCCAGTCGTGCGACTCGATCTGCGTCGTGAGCGGGTTCCAGGTGAGCCCGAGCCCCTCGACGAACTCGCGGGACAGTGCCGGCCAGTCGGCTTCCGGGTCGGCGGCGAGGTGCGCCGAGAAGGTGCCGGTCGCGCCCGAGAACTTGCCGAGGTACTCGCCGCCCTCGATCTGGGAGAGCACGCGCTCGAGGCGGTAGACGACCACGGCGAGCTCCTTGCCGAGCGTCGTCGGGGTCGCCGGCTGTCCGTGCGTGTGCGAGAGCATCGGGACGCTCTTCAGCTCGTCGGCGAGCTCGCGGAGCTTCGTGAGGACCGCCTTGAACGCCGGCAGCCACACCTGGTCGACGGTGTCCCGCACGGTGAGCGCGTAGGACAGGTTGTTGACGTCCTCGCTCGTCGCGGCGAAGTGCGTGAGCTCGGCGATCGCGTCGAGCCCGAGCTCGGACAGGCGTCGACGGACGAAGTACTCGACCGCCTTGACGTCGTGCCGGGTCGTCGCCTCGATCTCGGCGAGCTCGGCGATCTGCTCGTGCCCGAAGCCCGACACGACCTGGCGGAGCGCGGCCTTGTCGTCGACGCTGAGCGGCGAGGTGGTGAACATCGCGTGGTCGGTCAGGAAGATGAGCCACTCGACCTCGACGACGATGCGGGCGCGGTTGAGCCCGGCCTCGGAGAGGTGCTCGCCCACCGTGTGCACGATCGGGTAGTAGCGCCCGTCGAGCGGGCTGATCGGCTGCGGGGGAAGGGGGGTCATGGGGCTCCCTGACGGACTGCCGGCTCGAGTTGGCGGAAGAGCGCCCGACAGGCCCGTTCGACGGTCGAGAGCACTCGGTCGAACTCGTGCCGGTCCG
>NZ_BACZ01000432.1 GCF_000333375.1 Curtobacterium sp. B18 | reverse complement strand
GACCGCGACGAGGTGCACGAGATCTTCCGGGCGTGGCGTCTCGTGCTCGACGAGTACGACCCGCCCCGGGCCGCGGTCGCCGAGGCCTGGGCGCCCGGCCCGCGCCGCGTCCTCTACGCGCGCCCGTCGGAGCTCGGGCAGGCGTTCAACTTCGACCTGCTCGAAGCGCCGTTCGACGCCACCGCGTTCCGGGAGATCGTCGACCGCAACCTGTCCGCGTCGGCCGAGTCCGGTGCGTCCAGCACGTGGGTGCTGTCGAACCACGACGTCGTCCGGCACGCCACCCGCTACGGTCTGCCGGACGGCACCGACACCGACGCGTGGCTGATGACCGACGGCACCGCGCCGGCACTCGACCGGACGAAGGGGCTCCGACGGGCGCGGGCGGCGACGCTGCTGATGCTGGCACTGCCCGGGTCCTCGTACGTCTACCAGGGCGAGGAACTCGGCCTCGAGGAGGCCGTGGCGATCCCGCACGAGCTGCTGCAGGACCCGAAGTGGATCCGCACCGGGCACACCGTGAAGGGGCGGGACGGGTGCCGCGTGCCGATCCCGTGGACCACGTCGGGGCCCTCGTTCGGCTTCGGGGCGGTCGCGCCGCACCTGCCGCAGCCGGCCGACTTCGGGGCGTCCTCGGTCGAGGCGGAGGACGGCGACCCGGCGTCGACGCTCTCCCTCTACCGGGCGGCGACCGCTGCCCGTCGGGACCTGCAGCGCGGCGAGGACCTGGTCTGGCTCGACGCTCCGGCCGGGGTCGTGGCCTTCGCGCGCCACGACGGCTGGCGGTCGGTCACGAACTTCGGGACCGAGCCGGTGCCGCTGCCGGACGGCGAGGTCGTCGTGGCGTCCGGTCCGCTCGCCGACGGGCTGCTCCCCGGGGAGACCACCGTCTGGCTCCGCTGACGGTTCTCCGTTCGTCCTCCACAGCCAGGAGGCGCGGGGCGGCGTTCCACAGATCGGCTCACGTCCGTCCGGCGGGTGCGTGCCGCTCGCGACCATCGGGGCATGACAGCTCCCAACACCCCACCGGGCGGCCGACCGCCCGCCCGGTCGCGCCGGCTCCGCCGCGTCGCGGCCGCCGCCTCCGTCCTCACCGCGCTCGGCGTCCTCGCCGCACCGGGCCTCGTGCCGTCCGCCTCCTCGGCCGACGAGCTCGCCTTCCCCTACGAGAACTCGTTCACGACCGCAGCCGGCGGTGCGCTGCACGGTGACGCCACGGTCGTCGACGGCCGACTCCGGCTGACCGACGACGTCAAGGACCAGGCGGGTGCGTGGTCGATGGACGACACGTTCCCGTCCAGCCTCGGGCTCGAGGTCGAGTTCAGCTACGCGATGTACCGCGACGTGGACGACCCCGGTGCCGACGGCCTCCTGCTGTTCCTCGCCGACGGTGCCGCCCCGCAGGGCCTCGGGTCGTTCGGCGCCGGACTCGGGTACGCGTGCCGTCGCGAGGCGTCCCAGGGCGGCGGCCTGTCCTGCGACCTGCCAGGGGTCCCCGGTGGGTTCGCCGGCATCGCGATCGACCACTACGGCAACTTCTCCACGCCGATCAACTACTCCGGACCCGGCGCGCAGCCCGACACCGTGTCGATCCGCGGCTCCGGCGACGGGGTGCTCGGCTACCGGTGGGTCGCCGCCGCCCCGGCTCCCGGCGGCACCGAGACCGACGGGCCGTCGCTCCGGAAGGTCCGGGTGACGCTGCTCCCCGGCGACACGGGCGAGCTCGCGGTCACCGTCCGCCTGCAGGACGGCGACCGGATGCGGACCGTGCTCGACCGGGTCCCGCTGCACGGCGACGGTCAGGCACCGCTGCCGAGCACGCTGCGCCTCGGGTTCGCGGGGGCGACCGGCAGTCACGTCAACGTGCACGAGGTCGACGACCTGCGCGTGTGGACGCCGACCGACGTGGCCGTCGAGCAGGACCTGGCCCCGACCGTCGGTACCGGCGGGGACGTCGACTACACCGTGACCGCACGGAACGTCGGGGTGAACGCGTCGGACCCGAGCGCCCTCGCGGTCGACGTGCCCGATGCCCTGCAGGACGTCACCTGGACCTGCGCGGCCGCGACGGGGTCCTCGTGCGGGACCGGTTCGGGCACCGGCGACGTGGACACGGCGCTCGGACTGCCCCGGGGCGGCTCGGCGACCATCACGGTGCACGGCAGCGTCCCGGACGATGCCGACGGCACGCTCGAGAGCATCGCCACCATCCGTCCGGCACCCCGCACGGCCGACACGAACGAGGACGACAACACCTCGACGGCGAGCACGACGGTCACCGCCCGGACGGACGCGCACGTCGAGACGGACAAGTCGGTGTCGCCCGCGACCGCGGTCCGACCGGGCGACGAGGTCGAGTACACCGTCACGGCCAGGAACCGCGGGCCGGGCACGGCCGAGGACGTCGGGGCGGTCGACGAGCTGCCCGCCGCGCTGCGGTTCGTCGGGTCGCCGGACGGCTGCACCGCCGAGGGGCAGGACGTGACCTGCCGTTCCGGTGCCGCCCTGGCCGTCGGGGAGTCGGTGGCGTTCCGGATCCGGGCGCGACTCGACCCGAGCTACTCCGGAAACGGCTCGGACGTGGTGAACGTGGCGACCGCGACGTCGCCGACCGACCCGGACGGTGGCGACCCCTCGCCGGGGGTCGGGATCGTGGTGGTCCCCGGGGACGACGGCGACGGCGACGGCGGCGGCAGCGGAGGCGGTGGCGGTGACCACGGCGGCGGCTCCGGCGGAGGGGACCACCGCGGCGACCAGGGGCAGCGCCCTGCGGGGCCGGACGGCGCCGCGGCCGTCCCCGCCGGGAAGCCCGGGAACGCCGGCGACCCCGGTGCCGCCGGGCCGGTCCGCACCGGAGCGCTCGCGTACACCGGCACCGAGGGACTCGGGCTCGTCGGTGCGGTTGCGGCCGCAGGGACCGCGCTGGGTGCCGCCGGCTGGTGGCTCGCCCGGCGACGCGTCCGCCGTCGCACCACCGCCCGTGCGACCGGGCCGGGGTCACGCTGACCCGGGTCCGACGGTGCCAACGGATGCTGCTGGTTCGAGCATCCTCAGCGGCCGATCGCCCCGCGCGGTCGGCCGCTGCACGGCACGGCGGTAGGATCGAACCACGATCCGCATGCCCGAAAGAGGTCTCGTGTCCGACTCCGTGGACGACTCCGGCCAGCGCGCGCGGTACTGGCCGATCCCCGTCCTCCGGGCCGTGCCAGCCGCGATCGTGGCCATCGTCATCACCTTCTCGTCCAACCACGCAGCGGGCTACGGCCTGCTGCTGTTCGGTGGGTTCGCGACGGTGGACGGGCTCGTGCTGCTCCTCGCCGGCGCCACGCGGCTCCCGTCGGACGGCCGTTCGCGACGGACCACCTTCGTGCAGGCCGTCATCTCCCTCGCCGCCGCGGTCGCCGCGTTCGCGTGCAACGGCCTCGGCCTGCCGGCGTTCATCGCGGTCGTCGCCGCCTTCGCGGTGCTCACCGGGGCACTCGAACTCACCCAGGGGCTCCGCGCACGCGGGCGTTCGCCGTTCGCCCGCGACTGGATGACCGTCGGCGGCCTGACGCTGCTGCTCGCCGTCGCCTTCCTGGTGACGCCGCCCGACTACTCGCAGCAGCTCGGCGGTGTCGAGCGGGTCACCGGCACGCTGGACGCCTCGATCGTCCTCGTCGGCCTGCTCGGCGCGTACCTCGCCATCACCGCGGTCTTCCACGTGATCGCCGGACTCTCGCACAAGTGGGGGACCGCGGCCCCGGCCGCCACCCCGGACGGAGCACCACACGCATGACCACCCCCAGCCGCCGCGACCGCCTGCGCCCGGTCGAGCTCCTCGGGATCTCCGCGATCGTCGCGGTCTTCACCGGGCTCGTCGTGCTGATCGCGACGCGTGAGCTCCAGCTCGCCGCGATCTTCCTCGGCATCGCGTTCGTCGTCGTCGTGGTGGTCCTCGCGATGCTGCAGCTGGCGTCGTCGAGCGACCAGGACGACAACGACATGCTCGGTGGGCACAAGACCCCGGGCGAAGGAGACGGCAACGACTTCCACTGAGTCGGACGCCGCCCCCGCGGCCCCGGCGCGACGACCGTTCCAGGGTGACCCAGGCCTGCCGCAGCGCTACCGCCACCGGTACCTGATCCTCGCGGTCTGCTGCATGAGCCTGTTCATCGTCTCGATGGACGCCACCGTGGTGAACGTCGCGCTGCCGTCGATCGGCCGTGAGCTCGGCAGCTCCATCTCCGGGCTGCAGTGGACGATCGACGCGTACACGCTGGTCCTCGCGAGCCTGCTCCTGCTCTCCGGCTCCACCGCGGACCGGATCGGCCGCCGGACCACCTTCCAGATCGGACTCGCGCTCTTCACGGTCGGGTCGCTGCTCTGCTCGCTCGCGCCCTCGGTCGGTTGGCTCGTCGTCTACCGGATGGTGCAGGCGGTCGGCGGTTCCATGATGAACCCGGTGGCGATGTCGATCATCACGGCGACGTTCGACGACGCGAAGGAGCGGGCACGCGCCGTGGGCGTCTGGGGAGCGGTCGTCGGGGTGTCGATGGGCCTGGGCCCGCTCGTCGGCGGCGCGCTCACGGACACGGTCGGCTGGCGGGCGATCTTCTGGATCAACGTGCCGATCGGCATCGCCGCTGTCGTGCTGACGTTCCTGTTCGTGCCGGAGTCGAAGTCCCCGCGCCCCCGGCGTCTCGACCCCGTCGGGCAGGTGCTCGTGATCGTCTTGCTCGCCACCCTCGTCGGTGGGCTGATCGAGGGACCCCGGCTCGGGTGGGCGTCGCCGGCGGCACTCGGACTGTTCGTCCTCGCGGCGGCGGCACTCGTGGTCCTCGTCGCCGTCGAACGTCGGCGCCGGGAGCCGCTCATCGACGTCCGGTTCTTCCGCAGCATCCCGTTCTCGGCCGCCGTCCTCACCGCGATCGGCGCCTTCGGAGCGAACGGTGCGTTCCTGTTCCTCAACGCGCTCTACCTGCAGGAGGTCCGGGGCATGTCCCCGTTCGAGGCAGGTCTCTGGACCCTGCCGGCGGCCGTGGCGACGATGCTCGTGTCGCCGCTGTCCGGCCGACTCGTCGGGTCGATCGGCACCCGGGTCCCGCTGGTCCTCGCCGGGATCGGCGTCGCGGGAGCCGGCGCGATCCTCACGACCATCGATGCGCGCACGCCGATGTGGGTCCTCGTCGTCGCCTTCGTCCTGTTCGGCTTCGGGTTCGGGATGGTGAACGCCCCCATCACCAACACGGCCGTCTCCGGGATGCCTCGCGCACAGTCCGGGTCCGCGGCCGCCGTCGCGTCGACGAGTCGGCAGACCGGGGTGTCGCTCGGGGTCGCACTCGCCGGCACCGTCACCGGAGCGAGTGCGGTCGCCACCGTCGGCGCCGGGTTCGCCGTGGCCACGCACGCGATGTGGTGGATCGTCGTCGGCATCGGCGTGGGGATCGTGGCCGTCGGCTTCGTGTCGACCTCGGCGGCGGCGAAGCGCTCGGTCGACGGCATCGCGTACCTGCTCGACGCCTGACCGTACGGCGCCACGCGCCACGTGCCACGCGCCACCCGCCGCGCGCCTGGCTCCACACTCCGACACGCGCGGGATAACGTCCTCGACACGGTCTTGTCACGATCGCGGGTCGTTCGGACACCTCTGGAGTGAAGGGGGTGGGATGTGGACGTGACGACGGGCACCGACACGGACGAGGCGATCGTCCGTGCGATGGCACGGGGCGACAAGAACGCGCTCGCCCGGGCGTTCGACCGGTACGCCGCGACCCTCACCCGCTACGCCTGGGCCCTCGTCGACGACCGGCAGGACGTCGAGGAGGTCGTGCAGGACGCCTTCCTGACGCTCTGGCAGCGCGCCGAGACCCTCGAGCTGCCGGCCGACACGATGTTGCCGTGGCTGCTGGTCGTCTGCCGGAACCACGCGTTCAACACCGGCCGGAAGCAGGCCCGCCGGCGCACCGACGAGCTCCCCGAGCAGCTCGCCGCGCCCGAGGACCACGCCGAGGCCCGCGAGCGCCTGCGCTGGGTCCGCGACGCGATCGCCGCGCTCCCCGACACCGACCGACGCATCTGCGAGCTCTGCCTCCTCGAGGGGCACTCCTACGCCGAGGCCGCCGAGATGCTGGGCCTCAGCGTCGGTGCGGTCACCCAGCGGGTCTCCCGCAACCGACGCCGACTCAAGAAGGTGGTGATGCACGATGAACACTGAGCCCCCCGAGGGAGACGACCTGCAGCGCATGCTCGTCTCGATGAAGCAGCACGTCCTCGAACGCGCCACCCCGCGTCCGAAGCGGCGTCGGTTCCGTCCGGGCATCGCGCTCGGCGTCATCGGGCTGCTGGCGATCGGGACCGCGACGGGCGCCGTGGCCCTGTCGCTGTCGCAGCAGGAGACGCCCGTCGCCGCACCGACCACCACGCAGCAGCCGGAGCCGTCGCCCTCCGCGACGACCCCGTCCTCGGCGCCGATCACCGAGCGCCCGACGCCGCGGCCGACCCCGACCCCGACCCCGACCCCGTCGGCGCAAGCCGCCTCGAACGTGCTCATCCCGGGCGATTGCTACCAGCTGGTGCCGGACGCCGACTACGACCGGTTCTTCGGTGCCGCGGCCCACACCTCGACGGTCTTGGGCGCGGGCGAACCCCGAGAACCCGACGGCAACGACCGCATCAGGGGCCACCTCGACGACCCGCACGAGTGGTTGTTCTGCACCTGGCAGAACTTCGGGGTCGAGGCGAACATCACGATCCGGGTCAGCCACACGGCGGACATCGGCCCGGACACCCCCGAGCAGTACGCGGAGCAGTCGGGCTCCTGTGCGGACCGCTTCGGCGGCCGGATGTGCCAGTTCACGACGTCGGCGGAGCGCGTCCTGCCGCTCACGGTGACGACGCTGCAGCGCGACGGCGTGACGATCCAGATCGACCAGACCGACTTCCCGACGGACGGGCTCCTGGCCGCGATCGTCGGGGAGATCTGGGGGGACTGACGGCCTGGAGGCGCGTGGCGGGGACGACCCGCGCCTCCAGTCCGTCGGTGGGGAAGGACCAGGTCCCGGCCGCTCAGCCGGCCTGCGCGACCACGTCGACGCGCGCCGCCACGATGTCGCGCGCCAGCGTGCGCACCGCCCGGTTGGGCTCCGGACTCGTCCGCATCGCGAGCCCGATCCGCAGCGGGTCGACCGCGTCCTCGAGCTCGAGCACGGTGCCGTCGTGGCGCACACCGGAGTCGGGGACGACCCCGACACCGAGGCCGGCCGACGCGAACCGGATCACCGCGGGCATGTCGTTCATCTCGGCGACGATGCGGCGGCGGATCCCGAGCCGCTCCAGCGCGGCGTCGAGGATGATCCGGTTGCCGAAGCCGTGCGCGGTGTCGATGAACGGCTCGTCGGCGAGCTCGGTGAGCGACACCGAGCGGCGCCCGGCGAACCGGTGGTCGGCGCTCGTGAAGACCCGGAACGGCATCTCGCGGAGCGGCGCCACCTCGACTCCGGCCGGGACCGCCGGGAGGCCCGTGTAGGCGATGTCGAGCCGCCCGGCGACCAGGTCCTGCACGAGCCCGGTCGTGCCGGAGGGCGAGGTCATGAGCTCGACGGCGACCAGGGGGTGCCGCTGCCGGAACCGTCGGAGCACCCCGGTGAGGTCGACGATGTCCATGCTCGTGAAGATGCCGAGCCGGACGCGTCCGCGCAGGTCGGCGTCGTCGACGGTCGCCAGGTCGCGCATCCGGTCGAGGGAC
>NZ_BACZ01000433.1 GCF_000333375.1 Curtobacterium sp. B18 | reverse complement strand
TCAGTGCGTTCTGCATCGAGAGGCCTTAGTTGGTGAAGATGAAGTACGTCGCGATACCGATGAAGGCGAGGGCCTCGGTGAAGGCGATACCGATGTACATAAGGGTCGTCAGACGGCCCTGGAGCTCCGGCTGGCGAGCGACGGACTCGATCGTCTTGCCGACGACGATGCCCACGCCGATGGCCGGGCCGATCGCCGCGAGGCCGTAGCCCACGGTCGCGATGTTGCCGGAGATTGCCGCGAGAACGGTCGTTGCGTCCACGTGTTTTCCTTTCAGGATGCGGCCCGACGGATGCCGTGCCGTATTGGGGGTCAGTGCAGGTCGTTGGTCAGTGCTCGTCAGCCAGCGCGAGCTGGATGTACACAGCGGTCAGCAGCATGAAGACGTACGCCTGCAGCAGCGCGACCAGGATCTCGAAGAAACTGAACGCGATGCCGAACGCGAGCGTCCCGACTCCGAAGGCCTTGAAACCGAGCGAGGCGTCGACGAAGAAGAACTGCGTGGCAGCGAAGAACAGGACGAGCAGCAGGTGGCCGACGACCATGTTCATCAGGAGTCGCAGGGTCAGCGTCACCGGTCGGAGCACGAAGGTCGAGACGAGCTCGATCGGCGTCACGATGATGTACAGGTACCACGGGACCCCCGGCGGGAACAGCGAGTTCCGGAGGAAGGTGCCCGGGTGCTTGCGCAGACCCGCGTAGATGAAGGCCACGTAGGCGACGATCGCGAGGATCATCGGGTACGCGATGCGGCTGGTGCCCTGGAGGTTGAACCCCGGGATGAGACCCGTGAGGTTCAGGAACAGCACGGAGAAGAAGATCGTCGCCAGCAGCGGGAGGAACCGCTTGCCGTCCTTCTCACCCAGGTTGTCGAAGGTGTTCCGGCGGACGACGTCGAACGCGTACTCGATGAGCGCCTGGCCGCGGCCGGGGACGAGCTTGAGCGAACGGGTCCCGATGATGCCGATCAGCAGCAGGACCGCGACGGCGATGAACCGGATGATGACGAGTCGGTCGATCTCGAAGGGCGTCCCGGCGAAGAAGATCGCTTCCGGGAAGAACTCGTTGATCGACGGACCATGGAACTCGGCGGCCTTGCTGCTCCCCGCCGCGACGGTGTTACCCGCAGCGGTGAGGGACAGGGGAAGAGCGTGGGATAGCAGCGCTGTCTCCTGTGTCGGCGCGCGCACGCATGGCACGCGATGGTGGACGTTGTGGAGGCTCGTCCGCTCCGAGCTGTGCTCCGGACGCGGACTCCGAGAAGCCTATCAGGTGCTGGAGGCTTCCCGGGCTCTCAGTTGCGGGGGTCGCGCTTCTCAGGAGACGCGGAGTCTCCGGGGAGCGAGACGCCGATCGGGATGCGGGCCTTGGCGACCGCGACGACGTCGATCACGAGCGAGCCGACGACCCCGACGATGATCGCGACCGCGAGCACCGGGAAGTCCACCCAGTCGCGGTCCCGCAGCAGCACGAGCACGACGATGAAGACGACGAACTTGAGCAGCCACGTGCCCATCACGATGCCGAAGAAGGCCCCGGAGATCATCTGTCCCTTCGAGACGCGCAGCGCCACGAGCACGCTCACCGCGGTGAGGCCGAGGAACACCACGCTGAGCACGGCACCGATCAGCCCGCCGGCGAGCCCCGGGCCGCCGGCGACGAGCAGGCCCACGACTCCCCCGACGACGGCGAGCCCGACGGCCAGCAGTGCGCCCCAGGTGATGATTCGGCGGAACACCGGCCGGACGTGGTCGAGCGCGTTCGGTGCGGTCACGAGTTGTCTCCTGGGATCGATCGGTCGTTGGCGGCCCGGTCGAGCGGGTCGAGGCTGGCGTCCACCACGGCGGTGGACCGGGTGGCGACCTGTGCGGCGAACTCGGCGCGCTTGCGGCCGAGCGGGGCGAACGTGGCCACCGCGCACACGGCGAAGCCGACGGCGACGAAGACGACCACCCAGTACCAGTCCACGAAGAGGAACAGCAGGCAGCCGACCGCCACGGTGGCCGTCCACGCGTAGAAGATGAGCACGGCGTGGAAGTGCGAGTGCCCCATGTCGAGCAGGCGGTGGTGCAGGTGCTTCCGGTCGGCCGAGAACGGTGACTTCCCGGCGCTGAGCCGCCGCGTGACGGCGAGCCCGAAGTCGAGGATCGGCACGATGAGGATC
>NZ_BACZ01000434.1 GCF_000333375.1 Curtobacterium sp. B18 | reverse complement strand
CGACGAGCTGCTCGCGGCCGGTGGCCGGTACGAGGAACTGCACCGGACGCAGTTAGCGGTGCAAAAGAACGTCGCGCCGGACGAGCTGGGTCAGGCCCGCACCGGAGCGTGAGCGTGCGATCGCGGACGACGGCTCGACCAACGGGAGGCAACGTGGACAGTCCGAGGCAGGACGCCGATCGCGGGTGGCGTCGACGGATCGTCGCGGGCGCCGCCGTCGCGCTCCTGGCGACCGTCGTGTCGGGGTGCTCGACGGCGAAGACCCCGGAGGACACCGGCCCCCTCGCGACCTGGAACGCGGCCGTGGCCGGCCGGGCCGACGAACCGGCGAACTGGGTCGCGCTGGGGGACTCGATCACCGAGGGGCAGGGCGCGTCCGCCCGCTCCACCCGGTGGATGGACCGCACGCTCGACGGACTCCGCACGGAGCACCCGACGGACGGCGTCACCGGTGGTGCCGGGTACCTCCCGGCGCAGTTCGCCGTGTACGGCCCGGACTCGACCTGGGGTGACTGGGCGACGGCGAGCACGGGATCGAGTCAGTTCGACGCCACCGTGCCGGACCTCGGCTACCGGTCCGTCGCGATGCAGGCGGGTGCGTCGCGGACCTACCCCTTCACGGGGACGGGGATCGACATCTGGTGGGCGCGCTACCCCGGGTCCGGCGACTTCACCTACAGCGTCGACGGAGGCGCACCGGAGACCGTCGCCACGACGGGGACCGCCAGCGCCGGCACGACCACGAGGGTGGACGGACTGTCGAGCGGCGAACACTCGGTGACCGTCACCGCCGTCGCACCGTTCTCGCTGCTGGGGTTCACGATCTTCGACGGTGACCGAGACGCGGGCATCCACCGCTACGACTCCGCGCACTCCGGATCGACGATCGCGACCTTCACGAAGGACCAGGAGGGCTTCCTGACGGCGATGCGTCGCGCTGCTCCGGACCTCATCACGATCACGCTCGGTGGCAACGACGCATCGAAGCTCTCGCCCGAGGAACTCGGCACGCAGTACGTGGCGTTCCTGAAGGCGCTCGCGGCGCTCCCCACGAAGCCCTCGCTGCTCGTGATGCCGCACCGTCGCGATCGCCCGCCGCCATCAGGCCGCCGGCCAACTCGTAGCGCGCGTCGAGATCTTGCGGGTTGGCCTCGACCGCCTGCCGGAGCGGAGTGAGATCGTCGACCGGCGCGGTCTCCTTGGCCAGCGCCACCGCCGCCTTCACCTGCGCGAGCGCCGGATCCTTGGCCTTGTCCTCGGGCAGCGCCGCCAGCAGCGCTTCCGCCTCGTCGGCGCGGCCGAGCTTCAGCAGTGCCTGCGCGCGGCCCGCCGCCACCGCGACATTGTCGGGCGCCATCTCGGCGACCTGCTCGAAGATACCGAGCGCGCGCTCCGCATCGCCCTCGGCCAGCACCGCCTCGGCCATCGCGACATATTGCTCGATGTCGGCCGCCATCGGATCGCCCGGCGCCTCGATCGGCAGCTGGGCGAGCAACTGGTCGAGCATCCTCGACAGTTGTGATTCGGTGCGCGCCTGGGTCAGGTCGGCGACCGGCTGGCCCTGGAAGATCGCGTAGACGGTGGGGATCGATCGGATCTGGAACTGGGCGGCGATGAACTTGTCCTTGTCGACGTCGATCTTCACCAGCGTCACGCCCTTGGGCGCATAATCGGCGCAGACCTTCTCGATCACCGGGCCGAGCTGTTTGCAGGGGCCGCACCATTCCGCCCAGAAATCGACGATGACGAGGCCCGTCATCGACGGCTCGACCACGTCGCGCCGGAAGGCCTCGACCGCCTCGCGGTCCGCCGCGCTCATTCCCAGGGTCGCCACGTCGTCACTCCTGCTCAGTGCATATTCGGGGCGCCTTATGGGCCCCGAAGGGCCG
>NZ_BACZ01000435.1 GCF_000333375.1 Curtobacterium sp. B18 | reverse complement strand
AACTCCTTCTACCTGGCCGAGGAGATCCTGTCGACGATGTCGAGCAAGCGCGAGATCCGCGTCTCGGACCGGGCGACGATCTTCAACCTCATGATCGGCCTCGGCGGGTACACGATCTCGACCGGGCTCATCAGCGACGACCTCGACCCGGAGATCGTCGCGATCCCGCTCGAGGTCGACGAGCGCATCGAGATCGGCTGGATCGCGCACGCCTCGGTGCCCCTCACCGTGCAGGCGCAGACGTACCTGGACGAGCTGCGGGCCGTGGTCACGAGCTACGGCGTCGAGCCGCTGGGGTAGTCCGCCACCGGCGGGCGGACCCGCACCGACCGCATGCGCGGTGACCAGCCTGGAGGCGCGACCCCCCCCGTCAGGCGGGTCGCGCCTCCAGGCTGCCGCACGCACGACGCAGGCCGCTGCGGACCGCCGTATCGTTGCTCCCGGTCCGCGTCGAGCCCGCGGCACGGAGGGAACAGCCATGAGCATGGAAGGCGCGGCCTGGAGCTCGCTCTACAAGATCTCGACCGCCAAGGACGGCAAGCACGGGTTCTCCCGCGAATCGCTCCGGCGGATCATGACGTTCGCCACGCCGTACCGCGCCAAGCTCGTGGTCTTCATCGCCCTGTCGATAGTGGGCGCGTTCCTCGCGGTCGCGACGCCGGTGCTCGCGGGCCAGGTGGTGGACGTCATCGCCGCCCGGGGCGCGGTCGGCACGATCGTCTGGCTCGCGGTGGTCATCGCCCTCGTCGCCGTCGCCGACGCTGCCTCGTCGCTGGTGACCCGGTGGTACTCGGCCCGGATCGGCGAAGGGGTGATCCTCGACCTGCGCACGGCGGTCTTCGACCCCGTGCAAAAGATGCCGATCGCCTTCTTCACCGGACCCGCACGGGTGCGTTCGTCAGCCGGCTCAA
>NZ_BACZ01000436.1 GCF_000333375.1 Curtobacterium sp. B18 | reverse complement strand
CGTTGATGGAGCCAGTGTTGGTGAAATTGACGACGCCGTCCAGGTTCAGCGCGGGCGTACCGATCATCCCGCCGGTGGTGGTAATGGACCCTGCATTGGTAAACGAGACCGGTGCGTTGTAATATTGCGAGGTGAAAGCCTGGCCTGAAAAGGTCAGC
>NZ_BACZ01000437.1 GCF_000333375.1 Curtobacterium sp. B18 | reverse complement strand
CTGCGGCACGAAGAGATGGCCGTTGCGGTCGGTCTTGCCGAGCGGCTGGTTCTCGTATGAGACGGGAACCCCCGCGACACCGCCGGTCGAGACGACGGCGAAGGCATCGTCCACCTGGTTGGCGGCGAATACGCTCTTGTCCATCAGCACCAGCGAGCCGGTCGCGCCGACCCAGCCCG
>NZ_BACZ01000438.1 GCF_000333375.1 Curtobacterium sp. B18 | reverse complement strand
GAGCTCCGGCTCCAGCTCGCCGGCTGAGCGTACGGTCGAAGCCGCCCCTCCCAAGTCCACAACGGGAACTGCCGAGTCAGGCAGCGTCACCCTCTCGGAGCCGTACGGCCCCGGAAACCAACAAGGAAAATCCCATGGCAGACATCACCATCAGCCCCGATGAGATCCGTGATGCCCTGAAGGACTTCGTCTCGAACTACGAGCCGACGAAGGCCTCCACGGCCGAGGTCGGGCACGTCATCGACGCCGGCGACGGCATCGCGCACGTCGAGGGCCTCCCCGGCGTCATGGCGAACGAGCTCATCCGCTTCGAGGACGGCACGCTCGGCCTCGCGCAGAACCTCGACGAGGACGAGATCGGCGCCATCGTGCTCGGCGAGTTCGCCGGTGTCGAAGAGGGCCAGGAAGTCACCCGCACCGGCGAGGTCCTCTCGGCTCCCGTCGGCGACGGCTTCCTCGGTCGCGTCGTCGACCCGCTCGGCGCCCCGATCGACGGTCTCGGCGAGATCCAGGCCGAGGGCCGCCGCGCCCTCGAGCTGCAGGCGCCCGGCGTCATGTCCCGCAAGTCGGTGCACGAGCCGCTCCAGACCGGCATCAAGGCCATCGACGCGATGATCCCCGTCGGCCGCGGTCAGCGTCAGCTGATCATCGGCGACCGCCAGACCGGCAAGACGGCCATCGCGATCGACACGATCATCAACCAGAAGGCCAACTGGGAGTCGGGCGACGAGGACAAGCAGGTCCGCTGCATCTACGTCGCCATCGGTCAGAAGGGCTCCACGATCGCCTCCGTCAAGGGTGCGCTCGAGGACGCCGGTGCGATGGAGTACACCACCATCGTCGCCGCCCCGGCCTCCGACCCGGCCGGCTTCAAGACCTCGCCC
>NZ_BACZ01000439.1 GCF_000333375.1 Curtobacterium sp. B18 | reverse complement strand
CGTACCCGGGCGACATCGCACGTGCCGCGAGGAACGCGCCCATCCCGAGCCCGACGGACGTGTCGAGCGCACTCGACACCACGCAGGGCAGCCCGGCGTCGGCGACGACCGCGTGGGCAGCGGTGATCCCGCCGAGGGGCTGCGCCTTCACGACGAGGACGTCGGCGGCACCGGCACGGGCGACGGCGAGCGGGTCGGAGGCGCGTCGGACGCTCTCGTCGGCGGCGATCGGCACGCCGAGGCCCGCGATCCGCTGCCGGAGCCGGGCGAGCTCCGGCACGGTCCGGCACGGCTGCTCGGCGTACTGCAGGTCGAGGGGTGCGAGGCGTTCGAGGGCCTCGACGGCCTGGTCGACGCTCCAGAGGCCGTTCGCGTCGACCCGGACCGCGGCGGAGGGACCCATCACCCGACGGACCTCGGCCACCCGGGCCACGTCGTCGTCGATCGTCGTGCCGGGCTCGGCGACCTTGACCTTGGCGGTCCTGCAGCCCGGGTACCGCGCGAGCAGGTCCGCGACGGCGTCCGGTGCGACCGCCGGCACCGTCGCGTTCACCGG
The DNA here is from genome assembly GCF_000333375.1 of Curtobacterium sp. B18. Taxonomy (GTDB): domain Bacteria; phylum Actinomycetota; class Actinomycetes; order Actinomycetales; family Microbacteriaceae; genus Curtobacterium. The sequence continues at coordinate 5,114 of NZ_BACZ01000439.1, read as the reverse complement.
CACGCTGTCCGCGGCGGAGTCGTGCTCGGACCAGCCGAAGTCGACGGCCGCCCGCAGCCACGCCGCGGCCTCGGTGTCGTCGTACTCGACGAACGGCGAGAACTCGGTCCAGCCCGCCGGGCCCCGCAGGACCAGTGCCTCGCGCACCGTGATGCCGCGGAACCGCACCCGCATCGGCAGGGCGACCACGTGCGCGTCGGATCGGAGGTCGGCGAGGTCGGGGAGCACCTGGCCATCATCCCAGGAGCACCCAGGGCACCCCACGGTTCCTCGGAGGGGACCGCCAGCACCGCGCACTAGCATGCATCGGTCGGCCACGGTCGGCAGCAGCCAGGACGAGCACCGAGGACGAGGGAGGGCCTGTGGCGCGGGAACCGCAGCAGCGTGTGTCGCAGCGATCCGCAGCACCCTCCGCGGCGCGGGCCGACGCACCCGACCGTGACACCGGCGAGTTCGCCCGGCTCATGCAGCGCAACACGGTCGACGTCCGGCAGCAGGCCCAGGGAGCGCGGAAGCGCCGCAACCCGGTGGTCGGCAAGATCGCCCTGGGACTCGCGGTCGTCTCGGCCGCGGTCGACGCGAGTGCGTTCGCGGTCTTCATGGGCGGCGACACCGACTTCGCGTTCGGCATCTGCTTCGTCGTGGTGTTCCTCACGCTCATCGCGGCCGTGCTCGGTTTCGTGGCGGCGGTCGGGTCGTTCGGTCGTTGGTACGGCGCCGTCGGGGTCGTCGTGGCGTTCTTCGCGAACCCGGTGATCCTCATCGTGCTGCTCGTGATCGTGGCGCCGGAGCTGCTCACCGACATGGGCGGTTCGGCCGCCACCAGCGGCACGGGGCTGTAGCCCGCGGCGGTAGCGTTGGGGCATGGCTGCCGAAGTCTCCGACCTGTTCGACCCCGACGTCTGGACCGCGGCTCCGATCGCGGAGCGGTTCACCGACATCACGTACCACAAGCACGTCTCGAAGGGGATCGTCCGGGTGGCCTTCGACCGGCCCGAGGTGCGGAACGCCTTCCGCCCGCGCACCGTCGACGAGCTGTACCGCGCGCTCGACGACGCCCGGCAGGACCCCCGCGTCGGCGTCGTCCTGCTCACCGGCAACGGCCCGAGCCCGAAGGACGGCGGCTGGGCGTTCTGCTCCGGCGGCGACCAGCGGATCCGCGGGCGCAGCGGCTACCAGTACGTCGGTGACGAGGGCGCTCCGCCCGAGGGTGTCGACCCGGCCGCGGCCGAGGCGTCGATGGGACGGCTGCACATCCTCGAGGTCCAGCGGCTCATCCGGATGATGCCCAAGGTCGTCATCGCCGTCGTCCCGGGTTGGGCGGCCGGCGGCGGCCACTCGCTGCACGCGATCTGCGACCTCACGATCGCGAGCGCCGAGCACGGCCGGTTCAAGCAGACCGACGCCGACGTCGGGTCGTTCGACGGCGGGTACGGCAGCGCCTACTACGCCAAGCAGATCGGCCAGAAGTTCGCGCGCGAGGTCTTCTTCCTCGCCCAGGAGTACTCGGCCCAGCGTGCGTACGAGATGGGTGCCGTGAACGCCGTCGTCCCGCACGCGGACCTCGAGCGCGAGGCGATCCGCTGGGGCGAGATCGTCCTCGGCAAGTCGCCGACCGCGATCCGGATGCTGAAGTACGCCTTCAACGCCGTCGACGACGGCATGGTCGGGCAGCAGGTCTTCGCCGGCGAGGCCACGCGCCTCGCCTACGGCACCGACGAGGCCGTCGAGGGCCGCGACTCCTTCCTCGAGAAGCGCGCCCCCGAGTGGACCGCGTTCCCCTGGCACTACTGATGACCCGTCCGCTGGTCGCGACCGGCACGTCGGACCCGTCGGCCGTGCTGCGCGGCCTGGAGGCGGCACTCGCCGGCGGCCCCGCCCTGCTCCCGGTCGCGGACGGGGCCCCGGCGCTGCCGACACCGGCTCCGGCCACCGTCCCGCAGCGGGTCGCGCTGGTCGTCGAGACGAGCGGGTCCACCGGGACCGGCAAGCGGGTGGCGCTGTCGTCGGAGGCGCTCCTCGCCGGGGCGGCCGCCGCGGACGCGGCGCTCGGCGGCCCGGGCGGCTGGGTGCTCGCACTGCCCGTGCACTACATCGCGGGGCTCAACGTCCTGACCCGCTCGATCACCGCGGGGACGTCGCCCGTCGTCGTCGCCGGCGGGCACTTCACGGCGGCGGCGTTCGCGGACGCCGCCGACCGGCTCGCCACCGGCCCCTCGGCCCCGCGTCGCTACACCTCGCTCGTCCCGGTGCAGCTCGCCCGGATCCTCGACGACGACCGGGCCGCCCGGGCCCTCGCCGGCTTCGACGCCGTCCTCGTCGGCGGGCAGGCGACACCGCCGACCCTCCGCGACCGTGCCCGGTCCGCAGGCATCCCGATCGTGACGACGTACGGCGCGAGCGAGACGAGCGGTGGGTGCGTCTACGACGGCGTCCCGTTCGGCACGGTCCGCACCGACCTCGACGACGGCGAGCTGCTGCTGTCCGGGCCGATGCTCGCCGACGGCTACCTGGGCGACGACGCGCGCACCGCCCGGACCTTCACCGAGCGGGACGGACACCGCTGGTACCGGACGGGGGACGCCGCCGAGCTCGTCGACGGCGTCGTCCGCGTGCTCGGCCGGCTCGACGACGTCGTGATCTCGGGCGGCGAGAAGGTCCCGCTCGGCGCCGTCGAGCGGATCGTGCGCGGCCTCGACGGGCAGGAACAGGCCGTCGTGACCCGTCGGGCCTCGGGGGAGTGGGGCGAGGTGCCCGTCGTCGTGACCGACCGGCCGCTCGACCTCGACACCGTCCGCCGTGCCGTCGGCGACGCCCTCGGGCGTGCGGCGCGACCGGACGAGGTCATCGTCGTCGAGCGCCTGCCGATGCTCGCGTCCGGCAAGCCGGACCGACGGGCCGTCCGCGCGATCGCCGACCCCACCGCCTGACCGACGCGGGTCGACCGCCGAGCGCGATCCGTTCCTCCTGGACCGACGTGCCGGACGCACGGCCGACGCCGATACCATGGACGGTCGTGGCACGCACGAAGAACACGAACCGGTCCAGGAACCGCTCCGGCAACCCGGCGAAGGCCGCGGCACCCCAGCGCACGAAGCGCCGGGCGACCGCCCGCGACTGGATCGGCGGGGCACGTCTGCGCACCCTGACGCTCGGTGTCGTCCCCGTGGTGCTCGGCACGACCGTCGGGTTCGTCGACAGCGGCGAGGCGGGTGACTTCGGCGACTGGATCGCCAAGGGCCACCACCTCCCGGTCGCGATCCTCGCGCTGCTCGTCGCCCTCTTCCTGCAGATCGGCGTGAACTACAGCAACGACTACTCCGACGGGGTGCGCGGCACCGACGAGTTCCGCGTCGGACCGGCCCGACTCACTGGTGCCGGGCTCGCGAAGCCCCGCACCGTGCTGACCGTCGCGCTGACGTTCTTCGGACTCGCCGCCGTCGCCGGGATCGTCATCGTGCTGCTCACCGGGCTGTGGTGGCTCCTGCTCGTCGGCGCCGCTGCCATCGTCGCGGCCTGGTTCTACACCGGTGGCAAGAAGCCCTACGGGTACAACGCCCTCGGCGAGGTCTTCGTGTTCGTCTTCTTCGGCCTGGTCGCCGTGCTCGGCACCCAGTTCGTGCTCATCGACCAGGTCACCCCGAGCGGCTGGGCGGCAGCGATGGCCGCCGGGTTCTTCGCCTGCGCGGTGCTCATGGTGAACAACATCCGCGACATCGACGAGGACCAGCTCGCCGGCAAGCGCACCCTCGCGGTCGTGGTCGGGCGGCCCGTCGCACGCGTGCTCTACGGCCTGTTCCTGATGCTGCCCTACGTGGTGCTGCTCTGGTTCGTGCTGCTCTACTTCCGCACCGGCTTCACGTACTTCTCGCTGCTGCTCGCCCTGCCGGCGCTCGCGATCGGGGTGTCGTCGCGGAAGCCGCGGGAACTCATCACGGCACTGCAGCTCTCGTCGTTCGCGTCGCTGGTGTTCGGCGTGGTGCTCGGCATCACGCTCGCCGTGCAGCCGTAGCCCGCGGGGATCAGCCCTCGCGGTGCTCGCGGCGCGCCGCGTGACGGTCGGCGTCGGAGACCGCCTGCCCGGTCGGTAGGTCGGTGTCCGCCGCGTCGACGAAGTCGTCCTCGAAGTCGGAGTCGACGTCGTGCTCCGGGGCCGGGCGGCGATTCGCCAGGCTCTCCGTCACGCGACCGCGCAGCTTCGGCAGGGCGATGTACGAGATGAGCAGGGCCACGAGCGCAGCGACGATCGTCGCCCAGGCCGCCGTCATCGGCGTCAGGAGCAGGAGCAGTGCCAGCACCGCGGCGAAGATGCCGAGGCGGGCCAGGGTGTACACGAGCCACGCTTTCACCTGCGCAAGTCTACGGAAGCGCAACCGGCAGGGACCCCACAGGCTGCCGACCTAGACTCCCGGCCATGATCCGACTGTGGCTGATCGTCGTCGTCGCCGCCGTGGCGTTCACGGTGTACGCGGCCATCGACTGCGCCACGATGCCCCGGGAACGTGTCCGTTCCCTCAGCCGTGGCGTCTGGGTCCTCCTCGTCATCGTGCTGCCCGTGCTCGGCGGCGTCCTCTGGTTCCTGCTCGGCCGGGCACCGGCGACCCGTCCCGGCGGCGGCTCCGGGTACCGTGGACCCGAAGACGACCCGGACTTCCTCGGCGGCCCCAGCGGCCCCGATCAGCACCGCACGGACAAGGACCAGGACGACGAGACCCTCCGAGACCTCGAACAGCAGTTCCGCGAGCGGGAACGACGCGCCGACCGTGACCGCCGCGACGACGACGGCCGCGCCGATCGCTGACGGTCCGGCGGGTTCCGGCAGCCCCGCGACCGACTTCTCCGTCGCGCTCCTGACCGAGCTCGCCCGGGCCGGTGTGACCGACGTCGTGGTGAGCCCCGGCTCCCGGTCGCAGGCGCTCGCACTCGCCGCCGTCGCGCTCGAGCGGGTCGGCGGCACCACCGTGCACGTCCGGCTCGACGAGCGCACGGCCGGGTTCTTCGCGCTCGGGCTCGCCGTCGAGTCCGGTCGTCCCGCTGCCGTCGTCACGACCTCGGGCACGGCGGTCGCGAACCTGCACCCCGCGGTGCTCGAGGCGCACCACTCCGGGGTGCCG
>NZ_BACZ01000440.1 GCF_000333375.1 Curtobacterium sp. B18 | reverse complement strand
AACATCATCGGAGGAGCGATCCTGATCGTCATCGGTCTGCTCATGGTCACCGGCATCTGGTCGGCCGTCATGTCGAGCGTCGGGGCGGTGATCCAGACCTTTGTCCCGGCAGTCTGAACCGTCCCCCGACACCGGAGCGTCGTCGCGGCCGGAACCCGACATCGACGCCGGAACGTCCTCGCGGCCCGAACCCGACATCGACGCCACCGACACCTCGGCGGACCCGCAGCGACCGTCGGACCACGTGGACGGGTCCGGCCCCGAGGCCGCCGCAGGTGGCTCGGGCGACGCCGGGGTGAACCAGCCGAAGCTCGGACCGCTCGGGTACCTCCGCTTCTTCTGGCGACAGCTCACGAGCATGCGCACGGCGCTGTTCCTGCTCATGCTGCTCGCCCTCGCGGCCATCCCGGGCTCGCTCGTCCCGCAGCGCACCGCCGACCCCAACGGCGTCGTGCAGTACAAGTCCGACCACCCGCAGCTCTTCCCGGTGCTCGACAAGCTGCAGGTCTTCGACACCTACACCTCGGTGTGGTTCTCGGCGATCTACCTGCTGCTCTTCGTCTCCCTGATCGGGTGCATCGTCCCGCGCACGAAGCACCACTGGCAGGCGCTCCGCACCCGCCCGCCGAAGACCCCGGTCCGCCTGAGCCGTCTGGCCGGCTACCGCTCGGTCGCCGTCGACGGCGACGGTGTCACCCCGGAGCACGCCGTGACCCGGGCGATGGCGATCCTCAAGCGCTCCGGCTACCGCGTCGAACGGTTCGGCGACTCGGTGAGCGCCGAGCGCGGCTACCTGCGCGAGACCGGCAACCTGGTCTTCCACGCGGCGCTCGTCGGCGTGCTGCTCGCGGTGGGCGTCGGCGGTGGCTTCGGCTACACCGGTCAGCGCCTCCTGGTCGAGGGGCAGACGTTCTCGAACGTGCTCGGCTCGTACGACTCGTTCAACCCCGGTCGCTGGTTCCGGCAGACCGACCTGCAGGGCTACAACTTCACGCTCGACAAGTTCGTCACGAAGTACGAGGAGCGGAACCTCGACGCCCTCGGGCAGGCGCTCGACTACTCCGCCACCGTGACGACCCAGCAGAAGGGCGGCGCGAAGAAGACCAGTCGCCTCGGCGTCAACGACCCGGTGAGCGTCGGCGGCACGAACGTCTACCTGCTGGGCAACGGCTACGCGATGGACGTGACGGTGCGCGACGGCGACGGCAACGTGGCCTTCAAGGACACCGTGCCGTTCCTGCCGGAGGACGCGAACTACACCTCGACCGGCGTCATCAAGGTCCCCGACTCGAAGCCGGACCAGCTCGGCATGGTCGGCTTCTTCTACCCGACGGCCTCGAAGCTCTCGACGGGCGCCTACGCCAGCGCGTACCCCGACGACCAGAACCCGCTGCTGACCCTGCAGGTCTACACGGGTGACCTCGGGCTGAACGACGGCGTCCCGCAGAGCGTCTACACGCTCGACACCAGCGGCCTGCAGCAGATCGCGGGTCGGCAGTCCACGACCGCGAGCGTCGAGCTCAAGCCCGGGCAGACCAAGACGCTGCCGGACGGTGCCGGATCGATCACGTTCGACGGCGTGAAGCGCTACGTGTCGCTCGACGTCCACCACGACCCGTCGCAGCTGTGGGTCGGCGGGTTCGCGGTCCTGTCCGTGCTCGGCCTGCTCACCTCGCTGTTCGTCCCGCGTCGCCGGGTCTGGGTCAAGGTCGTGGAGCGCCCGCGCGGGCGACGGCGTCGAACCGGGCTTCGACCTCGAGTACGCGGGCCTCGCCCGCGGCGAGGACCCGAACCTCGAACGTGCCGTGGCGGACATCGCCCAGCGCCACACGTCGGACCTCGGAGTTAGGATGCCCCAGTGAACGACATGACCACGAACCTCGCGACCTACTCGGTCGTGCTGACGTACTCCGCGATGGCGGTCTACGTCATCGCGTTCATCGCGTTCGCCCTCGACATGGCCAAGCGGGCCGGCAACGTGGCGGCGGCGTCCGACGCGTCGAGCAGTGCCCCCGCGGTCCAGGCGGAGCGGACCGTCGCGACCGTCCAGGGCGGCACCGTCGTCCTCGAGAAGGTCGCGACCACCGATGCACCGTCCGGTCGTCGCGGCACGAAGTTCGAGCGCGTCGGCATGGCGATGACGATCCTCGCGCTGGTGCTGCACGTCGCCTCGGTCGTCCTGCGCGGCATCGCGGCCGACCGTGTGCCGTGGGGCAACATGTTCGAGTTCTCGCTGACCGGCACGGCGCTGATCGTCCTGATCTTCCTGCTCGTGCAGTTCTGGCAGAACCTGAAGTTCCTCGGCGTCTTCATCACCGGCCTGACGATCATCCTGCTGGGCATCGCGACCGTGAACTACTGGGTGCCCGTGGTCCCGCTGCAGCCCGCGCTGCAGTCGTACTGGCTCGTCATCCACGTGTTCGTGGCCATCGCCGGCACGGGCTTCTTCGCCCTCGGTGCCGGCCTCGCCGTGGCGCAGCTCGTGCAGACGTACCGACAGGGTCGGACCGCCTCGGGGAAGCTCCGCTTCATGGAGACGCTGCCGGACGCCGACCGCCTCGAGGTCCTCACCTACCGCGTCCTGCTCGTCGGCTTCGTCCTCTGGACCTTCACGCTCATCGCCGGTGCGATCTGGGCCGAGCGAGCCTGGGGACGGTACTGGGGGTGGGACACCAAGGAGGTCTGGACCTTCATCATCTGGGTGGTCTACGCCGGGTACATCCACGCGCGGGCGACCCGCGGCTGGCGCGGTGCGCGCTCGTCGTGGCTGGCCCTCATCGGCTTCGCCGCGGTGATGTTCAACTTCTCCGTCGTCAACGTCTTCTTCAAGGGCCTGCACAGCTACTCGGGGCTCTGATCACCACCGGTCGCTGACGCGACCACGTGCGGACGGGAG
>NZ_BACZ01000441.1 GCF_000333375.1 Curtobacterium sp. B18 | reverse complement strand
CGCCCGTGTGTTCGAGAAGGCGAAGGCGGAGGGCGCGCAGGCCGTCGTCGTCTCCGCCGCGATCGAGGCCGAGATCGCGACCATGGCGATCGAGGATCGTGCCGAGTTCCTCTCCGACCTCGGCCTCACCGAAACCGGCCTCGCGCGCGTGATCCGC
>NZ_BACZ01000443.1 GCF_000333375.1 Curtobacterium sp. B18 | reverse complement strand
TCGCGCCGTAGGGGGCGAGGAGCGGGGCGGCGAGCGCGACCACGACGAAGACGCCGAGGATGATGATCCCGATCCGGGCCTTGGTGTTCGACCAGACGACGCCGAACTGGCGGGCGGCGGCCTTGAGCTTGGACGGGGCTGCTTGTTCTTGCTGGGTGCGTACTGCCACCGTCGTGTCCGGTGCTTTCGTCGTGGTCATCGGCGCGTCCTCGGGTCCAGGACGCCGTACAGGACGTCCACGATGAAGTTGGCGATGAGCACCGACACGGTGATCATCAGGAAGAGGGCCTGCATGAGGGGGTAGTCCTGCCCGATCACGGCGTTGAACAGCAGGTAGCCGATGCCCGGGTAGCCGAACACCTGCTCGACCAGGACGGACCCGCCGACCACGCCGCCGAGCGCCAGACCGAAGCCGGTCAGGTTCGGCAGGATCGCGTTGCGCGCCGCGTACCGGACCGCGACCGTGCGCCCGCGCAGGCCGTTCGCCTCGGCGAAGGTCACGTAGTCGTCGCCGAGCGTGTTGATCATGGCGTTGCGCATGCCGATGATCCAGCCGCCGAGGCTCGTCACGAGGATCGTGACCGCCGGCAGGACCGCGTGCTGGAGCGCGTCTCCGAGGAACGCCCCGCTGAGGCCGGGGGTCGTCGTCGCGGAGTAGGCACCCGTGGTCGGGAACCAGTGCAGGACGTAGCCGAGGAAGAACAGCAGCAGGAGCGCCGTCCAGAAGTACGGGAACGTCGACATGAACGATCCGGACAGCGTCGGCAGGGAGTCGAGCCAGGTGCCGCGCTTCCACGCTGCGCCGACCCCGATGAGGGTGCCGAGGACGAAGGCGAGGATCGTCACCACGCCGACGAGGATGAGCGTGTACGGCAGGGCCTGGGCGACGAGGTCACCGACGGGCTGCGGGTAGAACGTGTAGCTCGTGCCGAAGTCGAGGGTGATGACCTGGTGCAGGTAGCTGACGTACTGGTCCCAGAGGTTGCCGCTCGGGACGCCGAGCTGCGCCTCGATGGCCTTCTTGGTGGCGTCGGTGACGGGCCCGTTCTGGCTGAGCTTCGCCAGCGCGGCGTCGGTCGGGCTGCCCGGCATGAGTCGCGGGAGCACGAAGTTCAGCGTGACCGCGGCCCAGAGGGTCAGGACGAAGAGGACGAGTTTTTGGAGGATGTACTTCACTGCTGGTCCTCCTGGGCCTTCTGCTCCTGCAGGATCTGCTTGCCCGCTGCGCTGTCACGGAGCCGCAGCTTCGAGAAGATCAGCAGCGGAGCCGAGTCGTAGTTCTGCGGTGCCATGTACGGGTCCTCGGCGCTCGGCCAGCCGACGAACTTGCCGGTGTTGAACAGGCCCCAGAGTCCGCCGTAGTACATGCCGATCACGGGCAGGTCGTCGTACACGATCTCCTGGAGCTGGTCGAGGATCTCCTGCTGTTTCGCGGTGTCCGTCGTCGCCTTGTACTCGTCGAGGAGCTTCTGGGTGTCGGCGTTCTGATACCGCTCGTAGTTGTTTACCGTCGACTTGCCGACCGGCTGGTAGAAGTCCGAGCTCAGCAGCGAGTTGAACGCCTGGTAGACGTCGCCGTTGCCCATGCCACCCATCGCCATGTCGAACTGACCGTTGTTGAGGTTCGACTGGTAGCCCGCGGGCTGCGGCGCCTGGATCGACACCTTGATGCCGATCGCCGTGAGGTTGCGCTGCACGGTCTGCGCGGCACGGAGCCAGTCCGAGTAGCCGTTCGCGGTCATGATCGTGATCGTGAGCTGCTTGCCGTCCTTGACGAGCTTGCCGTCCTGCTCGGTGTAGCCGGACTTCGCGAACGCGCGCTTCGCGGCGTCGACGTCCTGCGTGACCATGCCCTTGTCGGGGATCGATCCGTTGAGGTACTGCTCCTGGTTCGGCAGGATCAGGCCCGTCTGGCCGGCTGCCGCCAGGTTGCCCTCGGTGGCCGTCTCGGCGATGTCGTCGCGGTCGAGCGCGAGCGAGATGCCCTTCCGGACGTTGACGTCGTTGTACGGCGCCTTCGTCAGGTTCGGGATGAGGCCGATGACACCGCCGGCGGGGAACCACCAGGTGTTGGTCTTCGACGCCGCTCCCCAGGTGCCCTTCACGTCGGAGATGAAGGAGTACGCCCAGTCGTAGCCGCGCGTGACCGTGTCGAGCTGCGTGTTCGTCGCCGGGAGGATGAGGTGCTTGATGGCGATCTTGTCGGCCTGCCAGTACCGCGGGTTCTTGTCCATCGAGTACTGCTGGTCGGTGTAGTTGCCGAGCACGAACGGGCCGGTCCCGACGGGGTTCGGGTCACGCCACGTCGTCGGGTCCTGCACGCCGCCGTAGTGCTTCGCACCCAGGATGTACGTCGCGCCGATGATGTTGAGGCTCGGCACGTCGTCGCTCTTGAGGTGGAAGACGACGTGGCCGTCCTTGCTCTCGATGCGGTCGATGTGCTGCCAGGCGCCCTTGACGTCCATAGCCGGGAACTTCTTCAGCAGGTCGAACGTGAAGACGACGTCCTTCGCGCTGAACGGCGAGCCATCCGACCACTCGACGCCCTTGCGGATCGTCAGGTCGATCGTGCGGGCGTCCGGCTGGCTCCAGCTGCTCGCGAGCCACGGGGTGCCCTTGCCGTCGAGCGGGTTGATCTCGATGAGCGGCTCGTACATCCACTTGCTCGCCGTGCGGGCGTTGGCGATGTACGGGTTGAAGTTGCGGTCGAACAGCGGGTTGCCGTGGTCCGCGTTGATGAGCATGGTGTCCTTGCCGATGCTCGGGTCCGGCTGGGAGCGGACCTGGATGCTGCAGCCGGTGGCCGCGAGGGCCACGACCGCGATGCCGGCGATGGCCGCGATGAGGCGGCCTCGCCGTCCCCGGCGGGTGCCCGGGGTGCGCGCTGGGACGCGCTGTGGGGGAAGCGTCATTGCTCGGTCGACCTCCGTGTCGAGTCGGTACGGAGACAATGTATGCGCTTACATCGCGGCGCGCAACCGTGCGGGTTGTTTCTCGGGGCGGTACGGGTGCGGGGGGGGAGGTGGCGGGCGCGGGGCCGGGTGGGTGCGGGGGTGGGTGCGGGGCGGGCGCAGGTGGCGGGCGGGTGCGGGGCCGGCGCGGGGCCGGTGAGCGTGACGCACCGTGCGGGCCCCATCGGCCGGTGCGAGGTTGCACGCTGTATGCGGCGCGACAGGGCCGCACCCAGCGAGCAGCACCGCACGGGATGAGCACGGCGGCACGGTGCGGCGAGCGCGAGTGCGAGTGGGCGCGGTTGCGGACTTGGGTGCTGGCGCCCCGGCCGAGAGGCGCTCGGTGCGGCCGGTGCGGCTCACCGTGCGGGCGCCGTCGGCCGGTGCGGGGTTGCCCGCTGCGTGCGGCGCGACAGGGCCCCACCCAGCGGGCAACGCCGCACGGGATGAGCGACGCGGCACGGTGCGGCGAGTGCGAGAGACACGAGGCCGCGATGGGTGGACGGGTCGATCAAGACGCGAACGGGCAGCTGGGGCCAGGAGGCGCGGTGCAGCCCCGCCTCGCACCGTGCGCGGTTGCGGGGTCGAGCGGCGCGGCGCCGGTGCGGGCTTCGTCGGCCGGTGCGGGCTTGCGGGGGCGGTCGGTGCGGCGCACGGTGCGGGACTCGCCGGCCGGTGCGAGGTTGCGCGCTGCGTGCGGCGCGACAAGGCCGCACCGAGCGGGTAACTGCGCACGGGATGACCAAGGCGGCACGGTGCGGCGCGCAGGAGGAAAGGCCGAGCAGCACCCAGCGGCCAGCAGGAGGACCGGCCAGCAGGAGGACCGGCCGGCAGGAGGCGCGGGAGGAGCGGCGGGCGGGCGGACCCGGCGGGCTAGAGCACCGGCGGGCAGCTCTCGCGCAGCAGCACCTCGACCGGCAGTCGCACCGCCCGCGGCGGCCCGTCGCGCCGCTCCAGCCGGTCCACGATCGCCCGCACCGCGGCACGCCCGAGCTCCCCCATCGGCTGGTGCACGGTGGTCAGCCGGGGCGACGAGAACCGCCCCGCGTCGATGCCGTCGAAGCCGGTCACGACGAGGTCGTCCGGCACCCGGACGCCCCGCGCCCCCGCGGCGTCGAGCACGCCGAGCGCCGACTGGTCGTTCGAGCAGACGATCGCCCGCGGGACGGCGTCCCCGTCGAGCAGCTGCGCCGCGAGCTCCCGGGCCCGCGCACGCCCGAAGTCGCCGTGCACGACGCGCACCGACGACGCCGGGACCCCGTGGTCGTCGAGCGCCTGTCGGAACCCGGCCGAGCGCTCCATGTCGTCGGGTGAGTCGATCGGCCCCGCCAGGTACACGAGCGACCGGATGCCGAGCCGCCCGATGACGTGCGCGCCGAGCGTCCGCATACCCGCGGCGTTGTCGACGCTCACCGAGTCGAAGCCGTGCGAGCGCCGGTCGTCCGCGAGCACGACGACCGGGATCCGGCGGGCGACGTGCTCGAGCAGGTCGTCCGGGACCGTCTGCGCGAGGACCGCGAGTCCGTCGACCCGGCCGGCGACGTCGTTGACGATGACATCCCGGGAGGAGCCCCGCCCCGCCGCCACCATCAGCGCGAGCCCGCGCTGCCAGGCCTCGGTCTCGGCACCGCGCAGGACCTCGTCGAAGTACAGGTTGGAGGAGAACGGCTGCGTCACGTGCCGCCGGTCGTCGACGACCCGGACACCACCGTCGGTCACCAGGTCCGGCCGCTCGTCCGGCACGACGTCGAACCCCGGCAGCAGCAGACCGACCACGCCGGTGCGCTTGCCCGCGAGCGCGCGTGCGTTGCCGGAAGGGACGTACCCGAGCGTCCGGATGGCCGCCTGGACGCGGTCGCGAGTGCCCTCACGGACGGCGTCGGGCGTGCGGAGCACGCGCGACACGGTGGCGATGGAGACGCCCGCCGCGGATGCCACGTCGTAGACCGTGGGAGGTGCGGTGCGCTGCTCGGCCAAGCCGTGCCTCCCGTCCGACGTCCGCTGCTCGCGTGCCGCGAGCCGCGCGGCCGGACCATCCTAGGCATGGAGCCCACCGGGACTTTCCCACATGTGCCGGAAACCCCTTGCGCGATCCGGACAAGGCGCGCCACACTGTCACGACCTCAGCACGTCCCGTGAGGAAGCGCACCGCCACGGTGCCCACACACACAGGAGAAGACGCGATGTCCCAATCGACACGGTCCGGCAGCAAGAGCGCGATCCGGCT
>NZ_BACZ01000444.1 GCF_000333375.1 Curtobacterium sp. B18 | reverse complement strand
CCGGCGGGAGTCGTCGGCGGTGGCGATGCCGTTCTCGGTGATCATCAGCGGGACGTGGCCGGAGAGCTCCCACGCGCTGCGGAGTCCGTCGGCCGAGGCCTCGGGGTAGAACTCCCAGCCGGTCAGGGTCGTCTCGACGTCGTCTGCCACGGGCAACGGACCGGACGGGCCGATGAAGGTGCGGGTGTACGCCTGGACGCCGAGGAAGTCGTCCCCGGCGGCGTTCTCGAGGTACCAGTCGTCGCGCGGGTACCCGTACTCGCGGAGCATCTCGTCGGCACCCGGCTCCCCGTTCGACCGGAACGCCTGCGTCGCGATCGTCCAGCCGGACTGCAGGCCGGACACCTGCGAGAGGACCTCTCGCGACCGCTTGTGCGAAGCGAGCAGGGCGTCGGCGACGCCGAGGTCCGGGTTCGGCAGGCCGTAGGCGACGAGGTTCCGGGCATCCTCTCCCCCGGCGAGCATCGCGGCGATGTTCGGCTCGTTGATCGTGCAGACGTAGCGCACGCCGTCCTGGACGACGGGGAGGGCCGCCTCGGTGTAGCGGGCGAACAGGTCGGCGGCGTCGGGGGCGCGCCAGAAGCCGTCGCGCTCGAACCAGCGGGGAACGGTGAAGTGCATGAGCGTGACGATCGGCTCGATGCCGAACTCGTGGCAGGCCTCGACCATGCGGCGGTAGTGGTCGATCTCCGCGCGGGACACGAAGCCCCGCTCGGGCTCGATGCGCGCCCACTCGATGCTGAACCGGTAGGAGTTCAGGCCGAGCTCGGCGGCGATCCGGATGTCCTCGCGGTAGCGGTGGTAGCTGTCCGCCGCGTCCCCGGAGGGTTCGACGATGGTGGTGTCGGGCTCGTGCTCGTGCACCCACCAGTTGCTGTTGACGTTGTTGCCCTCGATCTGGTGGGCGGCGGTGGCGGCGCCCCAGAGGAAGCCGTCGGGGAACTGCAGCGTGGTGATGATGGTGCCTTTCGGTGCGTGCTCGGTCAGGTCAGTGCTGACTCATGAAGGTGTCGAAGACCGCGAGCGTCGCCGTCGGGTTCTCGACCTGGGGACCGTGGTAGCTCTCCGGGATGACCTCGTAGGCGGCGCCCGTGTCGAGCGCCATCTGCCGCTGCCACGGGATCGGCCAGGCGCCGTCCCACTCGCCGTGCGTCACGAGCACCGGCAGTCCGGTGGCGCGGAGATCGGCGGACGAGTCGGTGTGGTCCTCGAGGATGTGCCCGCCGGCGACGACGCTCGCGGGGTCGTGCGCGTCGAAGCGGTCGCGGACGAAGCGGGGGTCGTCGGGGAGCTCCTCGTCGGGCCGGTACGCCCAGAGCGGGTTCGTCGAATCGAAGAGCTGGCGGAGGTTGCCGGCGGTGTCGTGCAGGATCGTCAGCTCGGTCACCTTGCGGTAGGGCCAGCCGTACGGACCGGAGCAGAACTGCACGACGTCGCGGAACGCGCTCGGGTCGGCGATCGCGGCCTCGCGCACGATCACGCCGCCGAGCGAGTGGCCGATCAGGTGCACCGGCGCGCCGTCGTCGAGCAGCCGTGCGACCCGGACGACGTCGGCGGCTTCCTCGTCGAGCGTGTAGCCCGCGGGTCCGGACGCCCGCGCCGAGTCGGCCTGCCCGCGCCGGGTGATCGCGACCGCGGTCCAGCCGGCGTCCCGGAGGAGCGGCATGAACGTCCGCCAGTCCTCCTTCGACCCGGTGTACCCGGGGACGACGAGCACGACGCCCTTGCTGGGCCCGGACGGCACGACGCGGTAGGCGGTGAGCCGACCGACGGGGAGGTCGATCCCGACGACGTCGACGCCGTCGGGGGTGGGCAGGTGGCCGAACGGCGGGACCGTCGGGAAGTCGTGGAGGGTGCTCATGCCAGCAGTGTCCTCCGCGGGTTCGGCACGGCGTCGAGCAACGCCACGGTGTAGTCGTCCTGCGGGTGCTGCAGCACCTCGGCCGTGTGCCCCCGCTCGACCACGGCGCCGTCGTGCAGCACCATGATGTCGTCGGTGATGAGGCGCGCACTCAGCAGGTCGTGCGTGATGTAGAGGAGCGAGACGCCCCACTGCTCGCGGAGGTCCTCGAGCAGGGCGAGCACCCCGGCGCGGAGCGTCACGTCGAGCATCGAGACCGGCTCGTCGGCGATGATGACCTGCGGGTCGCTCGCCAGCGCCCGGGCGATGACCACGCGCTGCCGCTGGCCGCCCGAGAGCTGGTGCGGCAGCTTCTGCGCGAACTGCTCCACCGGGGTCAGGCCGACGGTCTCGAGCAGCTCGAGCACCCGCCGACGGGCATCGCGTCCGCGGAGGTCCGTGAAGTTCGCGATCGGCCGGGACAGCGTGTACTCCACCGTGTGCAGCGGGTTGAGCGCCGAGTACGGGTCCTGGAACACCATCTGGACCTCGGAGCGGAGGTCCTTGAGGCCGCGGCGCCCGAGCTTCGCGACGTCCGTGTCCCCGAACCGGACCGTGCCCGACGTCGGCTTCTCGACGCCGGTCAGCAGCTTCGCGATCGTGGACTTGCCCGAGCCGGACTGCCCGACGAGGGCGAGCGACTGCCCGGGCTCGAGGGTGAACGACACGTCGCGCACCGCCTGCACCGGCTGCTCGCCGCGGCGGGGTGCCGGGTACGTCTTCACGAGGTGGTCGACGACGATCGGGTTGCGTGCCGCACTGCGCTCGCGGGACCCGACCGTGCTGAACGAGCTCGTCGTCTCCTGGCGCGTCGCCCCGTCGGACGAGCGCTGCGACCGATCGGGGAACCCGGGCAGGCTCACGACCTCGGCGCGCGGGTCGGCGTAGTGCGACAGCAGCATCTTCGTGTAGTCGTCCTGCGGGTCGCGCAGGATCTCCTTCGAGCCGCCGTCCTCGACGATCCGCCCCTCGTGCATGACGAGCACGCGCTCGGTCGCCTCGAGGACGATGCCGAGATCGTGGCTGATCAGGATGGCCGTGAACCCCTCGGACTGCTGCAGCTCGATGATGGTGTCCATCACGGCGTGCTGCACGAGGACGTCGAGCGCGGTGGTCGGCTCGTCGAACACCATGAGCTGCGGTTCGAGCGACAGCGCGAGGGCGATCGAGACGCGCTGCCGCATGCCGCCGGAGAGCTCCCCGGGGAACCGGGCGAGCATCGACGTCGGCAGCTTCACCTTCTCGATGAGCTCCTTCATCCGGGCGTCCCAGCGGTCCCGCGACACGTGGCCGTGCGCCTTGAACACGTCGATGAAGTGGTTGCGGATGGTCCGCACCGGGTTGAGCGCGTTCATGCCGGACTGCAGCACCATCGCGAAGCCGCCCTGGCGCTGCTGCCGGAGGGCTTCCTCGTCGAGGTCGCGGATGTCGTGTCCGCCGAAGACGATGCTGCCGCCGTTCGTACGCGCCGGCGGTTTCTGCAGTCGGGTCAGCGCGTAGCCGAGGGTCGACTTGCCCGAGCCGGACTCGCCGACCAGGCCGACGAACTCGCCCTTCCGCAGGCTGAAGGACACGTGGTCGACGGCCTGGACGGCCTCCTGGCCGGCCGATTCGTACACGACCGACAGGTCGCGGACGTCCAGCAGGACGTCCTGCGTCACGCTCGTGGCGCGGTGCGGGTCGCACGGGAGGCGCGTGGCGGCGCCGTCCCGCGCCTCCAGGCCGTCCGATGCGTGCGTGGGTGCGCCGCTCATGCGGTGGCCTCCTTGCGCTTGCGACGCGCGCCGTCGCGCAGTCGCGGGTTGGACACGGCGTCGACGCCGAAGTTGATCAGGGTCAGGCTCATCGCGAGGAGGGCGATGCAGAGACCCGGGGCGAACAGCAGGATCCACTGGCCGGTGAGCAGCGCGTTCGAGTTCTGCGCCCAGTAGAGGATCGTGCCCCAGCTGACGATGGACGAGTCGCCGAGTCCGAGGAACTCGAGGCCCGCCTCGGCGAGGATGGCGCTCGTCGCCGCACCGAAGAACGAGCCGACGATGAGGCTCGTCATGTTCGGGAGGATCTCGCGGAACACGATGCGCGTCGCGCCGTCGCCGGAGAACTGGGCCGCGGTCACGAAGTCACGACCGCGGAGCGACTGCGTCTGGCTGCGCAGGACGCGCGCGCCCCAGGCCCAGCCGGTGACCACGATCACCGCGATGATGACCGCGATGCCGCCGTTCTGCAGGTACGCCGCGATGACGATCATGAGCGGGAGGCCCGGGATGACGAGGAAGAGGTTCACGATGAACCCGATGACCTCGGCGATCCAGCCCCGGACGTAGCCCCAGCTCAGGCCGATCGCGACCGCGACGAGCGTGGACAGCAGGCCCGCGACGGCGCCGCCCCCGCGCGGTGGTCAGCGGCCCATGCCGCGGTAGGTGAAGCCGGCTGCCGTCCAGGCGTCGCGGTCGAGGCAGTTGCGGCCGTCGACCACGATCGGGTCCGCCACGAGCGCGGCGACCGCGGCCGCGTCGAGCTCGCGGAACTCGGTCCACTCGGTCAGGACCAGCACGAGGTCCGCGTCCCGCAGTGCGTCGGTGGCGCGCTTCGCGTACTCCAGCTCCGGACGCACCCGGCGCGCCGTGACCACGGNCCTCCGGTCGTACGCGGCCACCGTCGCCCCGAGGCCT
>NZ_BACZ01000445.1 GCF_000333375.1 Curtobacterium sp. B18 | reverse complement strand
CTGCTGTCCTGTCTCTCATGGCTGCCCTCCAGATTACATATCGGTATGAGAAATATCAAGTGCGATTTCAAAGCACGAGTGATGCCCCTAAGGTCGACGTGTGCGATGGAGTCGAGTTGGCTGGCCCGCCGTCGGGTACGTCTCCCTCGAGGACGTCGACGGCTACCCCGAGCACCTCGCGCGCCTGGTCACCGACGCACCGCCCTCGATCGCCGCGCTCGCCTCGGTGACGTGGAGCGAGTCGCGCGTGCAGAGCTGGCGGATCGAGGAGGCCGGTCGGCACGGGGACGCCGGCGTCGACGCGACACCGACCCACACCGTGCACGCGGTCTTCGTCGTGCGGAACGACGAGGTCCTGGACACCCCGGACGGCCTCTGGCGGCGCTGGAACCACGCGCGGGTCTCGCTCCGGTTCGACCGGGCCGTGCTCGACCCCGGCGACACGGACGCACTCGACCTGCTGGCCGGTGACGTCCACGTCTCACGCGGCGAGATCGCGCACGTCGACGCAGACGTCTGGGAGCTCCGGCTGCTCGTGTCCCCGACCGGCGAGCTCGCCGTCCACTTCCGCGACGTCGTGATCGAGGTCCGGCCGGTGGACGAGGCGGTCTGGTCCGACCTCGAGCGCCGCCCCGTGCACGGCTGGCGCGGCCCGGTGCCGGACGGCTGGGTCGAGTGGGCGACCCCCGCGGTGCGTGCGGCAGCGCACGGCGACGTCGGCGGGCTCTCCCTGGCGCTGGACGGCATCGGTCAGGACCCGGCCGGGATCGACGAGGTCGACCCGCGGTGGGGCTTCGCGCCGCTGCACGCCGCGGTGTGGTTCGACAACCGCGGCACGACCGAGGCGCTGCTGGAACGCGGGGCGGACGTCCGGGTCGAGGACGCCGAGGGGCGGACCGCGATGGACATCGCCCACGAACGAGGTGCGCGGAAGGCGGAGGAGGTCCTCCTGGCCTGGTTCGACCGGCCGGCGCAGGACACGGACCAGGGCGACTAGGACGAGACGGGAG
>NZ_BACZ01000446.1 GCF_000333375.1 Curtobacterium sp. B18 | reverse complement strand
TGCTCCTGCTGTCCCAGTACGTCGAGGCCACCTACGCCGAGGACGTCCTCGCCGCGGGGGCGACCGGCATCGGCTACCTGCTCAAGGACCGGGTCACCCGGCTCGCCGAGGCGGCTGCCCATCCCTGCTGCGAGGATGACGATCTGCGTGGTCATGCTGGTCCCTTCTGGTGTCCGCCCGCGCGCCCTGGGGCACGGGCGGGCCTCGTCGAGTCTGCCCCCGCAAGGTTCGATCTGCCCGGGAGGACCGCCGTCTCTGCGCGCATTCGCAGGGAGGGATCGTCACGGGGAGGCCGGCCGGGGCAGGTTTCCAAGTGGTGAACACTTCGTCGTGCCTCGGTGAATGATACGGAACGACCCGCCGACGGGGTACAGCTCCGGGCGCTTCGTGCTCAATTCGTGACCCCGCACCGGGGATTCGGGACAGCGCGCCCCGGGCGTCCCCCGCAGCCGGGTGAGCGTTGGTACGGTGGGGCGGTGGCCGCAGCAGCAGGGGAAGACGACGACGTGTACGCCACGTCGGACGCCGCCTGGCTGACCGAGGAAGCGGAAGCGGAAGCCGCCGACGCGGACGACACCGCCGACGCGGACGACACCGCTGACCCGGACGACGCGGCCACCGAGGACGACGACGCCACCGCGACGGACGACGACGCCACCGCGACGGACGACGTCGCGGACGACGACATGGGGGACGGGGATGCGCACGACGCCTCCGCTGAGGACGCGATGACCGACGACACGACGGCCACCGACACGACGGAGACGGACGGGGACCGGGTCGCCGCTCAGGCGGTCGCCCCGACGACCACGAGCCGCCCTGCCAAGGCGCGCGGCGGCAAGGGACGCGCCACCCGCCCGACGCAGGCGGCGGGGAAGACCGGCACCGTGCCTCCCGGCCGCGCGACCGACGGCACCGCCGCGACGGACGGGACCGCCGCGACGGACGGGACCACCGCGACGGACGCACCCGCGACCGGTGCACCCGCGACGGACGCACCCGCGACCGACGCACCCGCGGACGCGCCGGCGACGGCCGCATCCGCGACCGACGGCGCGACCGCGACGGACACGCCGACGACGGGCGCGTCCGCGACCGGCACCAAGCCCGCCAAGAAGCGCCCGAGCGGGTCCAAGCGCCCCGCTCCCACGACCAAGCAGCCCCAGCAGCCCGTCGTCCTCCGCGCCTCCGGGCTCGTGAAGCGGTACGGGCAGACGCTCGCCGTCGACGAGGTCGACCTCGAGATCCGCCAGGGCTCGATCTTCGGCGTCGTCGGCCCGAACGGCGCCGGCAAGACGACCACGCTGTCGATGGTCACCGGACTCCTGCGTCCCGACGCGGGCAGCGTGACGGTGCTCGACCACGACGTCTGGGCCGACCCGACCGCCGCCAAGCGCGACCTCGGCGTCCTGCCGGACCGCCTGCGGCTGTTCGACCGGCTGACCGGCGCGCAGCTCCTCTACTACTCGGCGACCCTCCGCGGGCTCGACGGCGCGACCGCGCGGAAGCGCAGCAGCGACCTGGCCGAGGCGTTCGGTCTCGGCGAGGCGCTCGGCCGACAGGTCGCCGACTACTCGGTCGGCATGGCGAAGAAGATCGCCCTCGCCGCCACGCTCATCCACTCGCCCCGGGTCCTGGTGCTCGACGAGCCGTTCGAGTCCGTCGACCCGGTGAGCGCCGCGACCATCACCGAGATCCTCCGTCGCTACACGCGTGGGGGCGGCACGGTGGTGCTCTCCAGCCACTCGATGGAGCTCGTCCAGCGGACGTGCGACTCGGTCGCCATCATCGTCGGCGGCAAGGTCCTCGCGTCCGGCACGATGGCGCAGGTCCGCGGGCGCAAGAGCCTCGAGGACAAGTTCGTCGAACTCGCGGGCGGCCGCGTCGTGGCAGAGAGCATGGAATGGTTGCACAGCTTCTCCGGCTGAGGGCGGACCTGCTCGCGGGCTCGGTCCGCGGCAGCGCGCGACGCTCCGTCCTGGTCGTGCTCGGCAGTCTCGCCGGCCTCGTCGCCGCGGTGCTCGTCGCGATCGAGGTCGCCGGGCTCCGTGACGCCGCGCCCGAGGTCGCACGTTCCGTTGTCGTCCCGGTCGGCGCCCTCATCGCCTTCGCGTTCACCGTCGTCCCGATCGTCGTCGGACGTGGCGACCAGTTCGACCCGAGGCGGTTCACCGTCTTCGGCATCGACCGTCGCGAGCTGGCCGTCGGGCTCGGGGTCGCCGGGCTCATCGGCGTGCCGGTGGTCTCGGTCGCGATCGTCGCGGTGGCGCAGTCGGTCACGTGGATGCGGGGCGGCGCCGTGGGCGTCCTCGGTGTCGTCGCGGCCCTGCTCGCGATCGTCACCTGCGCCCTGCTCATCCGCGTCGGCAGCGCGGTCGGGGCGTCCCTGATCGGTGCGCACCGCTCCCGCGACGCCGGCTGGTTCGTCGCCCTGGTCATCGTCGTCCTGGCGATCCCGGCCGTGTCACTCCTGCTGCGGGTCGACTGGCTCGACCCGAGCGGCGCCGAGACGCAGCGGGTCGCCGACGTCGCCGGGTGGACGCCGTGGGGCGCCGCGTGGGCGGTCCCGGCCGACGTCGTGAGCGGACGCGTGGGCGAGGGGATCGTCAAGCTCCTCATCGCGGTCGTCGTCGTCGCACTACTCGGGCAGTCCGACAACTACATCCCGTACACGGTGCACATCACGGACCTCGGGCACGAGCACCCGATCACCGAGGGCATCGAGGACTTCGACCTCGTCACCGAGCAGTACTGGGTGCTCTCCGACGAGTACAACGACGTGCTGGCCACGACCACACAGTCGGCGAGGGACTTCGACGCCTGGAACCGTCCGGTTTCGAGCAGGCGCTCCAGGGGTACTTCGGGCCGAACCACATCGGCACCGACCACGTCCGGGCGCTGCACCGCCTCGGGTACCTGCCGCTCGAGATCCGGGCGCTGCCCGAGGGCACGCTCGCGCCGATCGGTGTCGCGA
>NZ_BACZ01000447.1 GCF_000333375.1 Curtobacterium sp. B18 | reverse complement strand
GGCACTACACGACCGAGGGACTCATCCCCATCGCGCTCGGCGTCCGGGGCGCCACGTGGCCGATCCACGGTGCGGACTGGATGTGGACGACGATCGGCTGCGCACTGGGCCTCGTGATCGTCCTGAACAAGGCGCTCAACGACATGGTGCACGTCGCACGCGCGAACGCCGGTCTCGAGAAGCTCGTCGACCGCCGTGACGCCGGCACCGTGCCGTCCGGCCGACGGCTCGCGACGCTGCGCCGGGCCGCACGGTTCCTGCCGTTCCACCGCCTGTACCACTCGGTCGAACTGAGCATCCTCGCGTTCGTCTTCGCGCTGCTCGGGCTCGTGATCGGTCATCCGCTGGCCGACCGGATCCTCGTGGGCGCGCTGCTGCCGCTCGCGGTGCTGGCGACCTTCGGGCACTTCCTCGCGATCATCTCGTCGAAGCGGGTCCGGGCGTGACCCCTGGGACGCTCCGTCGCCACGCCGTGCCGCACCGTGACCGGCCCCGCGTCGCCGTCGTGAGCCTGTCGCAGGGCACCCGACCCGACGAGCTGCGTCGTGGTCTCGAGAGCGTGCTCGCGCAGCAGGACGTGGAGCTCGACGTGGTCTGCGTCGGCAACGGGTGGGAGCCTACCGGCCTGCCCGAGGGCGTCCGGACACTGGCGCTGCCCGAGAACGTCGGCATCCCCGCCGGACGGAACGCCGGCGCCGACGTGGTCGACGGCGACTACGTGTTCTTCCTCGACGACGACGCCTCGGTGCCGTCCGAGACCTTCCTGCGTGACGCGATCGCCCTGTTCGAGCGCGACCCGTCGCTCGGGCTCGTCCAACCCCGGGTCGTCGACCCCACCGGCGCCGCGAACCCGACCCGGTGGATCCCCCGCATCCGCAAGGGGGAGCCCGACCACTCGTCGCCGGTGTTCTCGGTGTGGGAGGGCGCGGTCATCCTGCCGATGGACGTGTACCGCGCGACCGGGGGATGGGGCGCGGCGTACTTCTACGCGCACGAGGGCATCGAGCTCGCCTGGCGGGTGTGGGACGCCGGCCGACGGACCTGGTACGCCGGGGACCTCGTCGCACACCACCCCGCGATCGACCCGGCACGGCACACCGAGTACTACCGGCTGAACGCCCGGAACCGGGTCTGGCTCGCGCGGCGCAACCTGCCGGCGGTGCTCCGACCGCTGTACGTCGGGTCCTGGGCGGCGATCCAGGTCGCCCGGTGGTGGCGGCACCCGCGACGTCTCGCGACCTGGTTCGCCGGCGTCCGCGAAGGATGGCGCACCGACTGCGGCCCGGTGCACGTGATGGGGTGGCTCACGATCGGCCGGATGACGCTCGCCGGTCGCCCGCCCGTCGTCTGACCCACCCGCCCCGAACCGTCCCCGGACCCCGGAAGAGAGACCATGCCGATCATCAGCGACGCGCGCACGGCCCTGCGGCTCGCCGAACGCCTGCTCAAGTCCCGTCGCAGCCGCCGCGAACTGGCACGGCGTCTGCCGTCCGTCCCGGAACCCGCGCGGGGGAGCGTGGAGATCGCCGTCTACTTCGCGGACGGCCCGGTGAACATGTACCAGGTGCGGCAGTGGTACGCGCCCCTGGCCGAGCTCGCGGCGACGCACCCCGTGGCGATCATCGCGCGGAGCCCCGGCACCATGCTCGCCCTGCTCGACGAGTCGCCGGTGCCGGTGGTGTACGCCAGGCAGGTCGTGGACCTCGAACGGTTCGTCGACGAGCAGGCACCGAAGATCGTCTTCTACGTCAACCAGAACGCCCGCAACTTCCAGATGATGCGGTACGGGCGCATGTGGCACGTGTTCGTGAACCACGGCGAGAGCGACAAGATGTACATGACGACGAACCAGTTCAAGGCGTACGACTACGCCCTGATCGCCGGTGACGCCGCTCGTGAACGCCTGTCGGACGCGCTCTGGGACTACGACCTGGACACCCGCACGATCGCGATCGGTCGCCCGCAGGCCGACCACTTCGCCGGTGCCGCACCGTACCCGGCCGACGGTCGGACGGTCGTGCTGTACGCGCCGACCTGGGAGGGCGACCGGGCCGCTGCCGCCTACGGCTCGATCGCGAGCCACGGCACCACGATCGCCGAGCGGGTGCTCGCGTCGCCGGCGCACCGGCTGGTCTACCGCCCGCACCCCCGCAGCGGCGTCAGCGACCCCGCGTACAAGGCCGCACACGAACGGATCGTCGCGGGCATCGCGAGCGCGAACGCCGCCGACCCGAGCGCGCACCACGTGTACGACGACGGACCCGGCCTCGGCTGGCAGCTCGCCGGTGCCGACGTGGCGATCACGGACATCAGCGCGATGATCTACGACCGGCTCGCCGTCGGGAAGCCGCTCATCGTGACCCGGCCGGTCTCGCCCGAGGCGGACGTCGACGAACGCGGGTACCTCGGGGACGCCAACTGGCTGACCGCGACGGACGCGCACGACGTGGTCGCACGGGTGGACGCCGCGGTCAGCGACGCCGCCGAGCTCGCGAAGCTGCGCCACTGGGTGGAGCGGTACTTCGGGGACACCACGCCGGGTGCGGCGACCCGGCGTCTGCACGACGCCGTGGAGCGTCTGCTCGCCCGCTGGCACGAGGTCGCGGCGGCTCGCGGCGAGGACTGACCGACTGGCCGGATCGGCCCATGGGGGCGCGGCGCGGCGCGGGGCGTCACGCCGCACGGGCGTCACCCACCAGGCACATCCGCCAGACGTACTCGGAGCGGTCCGGACGACGCCAGCGGACGATCACGACGCCGGTGTCCTCGGGGTCGGCGCCGAAGACGGCCATCGAGAGGGACCGGCCGGGCTCGAGCCGGTGCACGGCCAGGGGCGGCGAGTAGCCGTTGCCGAGGTGGGTCAGGGTGATGCCGTCGACGGGTTCGTCCCCGACGTTCAGCAGGTCGTAGCGGTGGGGTGCTCGGGAACGGTCGATCGAGAACGGGACGGCGTACGCCGGTGTCGGGTGGTGCATGCCGTCACCGTAGGGTGAGGGTCTGACGTCGGGTGGCCGGTTCGGCGTGGGGGAGCGATCGCTGTGGAGAGCGGTGCGGGGGACCCTGGTTGTGGACGGGTGAGGTCGTCAGACGGTGTAGTCGGCCGAGTACCGCTGCAACGCTTCCTCGATCGTGCCGTCGAACTGCAGGCGGCCCTTGTCGAGGTAGAGCCCGCGATCGCAGAAGCGGCGCAGGTCCTTGTCGCTGTGCGAGACGAAGAACAGCGTGCGACCACCGGCGAGGAGCTCCTCGATCCGCTTGTAGCACTTCTCGCGGAACCCCTTGTCACCGACCGCCAGCACCTCGTCGACCAGGATCACCGGTTCGTCGAGCCGCGAGATGACCGCGAACGCGATGCGTACCTTCATGCCGCTGGAGAGGTGCTTGTACGGGGTGTCCACGAAGTCGCCGATCTCGGCGAACTCGATGATCTCGTCGAAGGCGTCACGGATCTCGGCCCGGGACATGCCGTGCAGGCCGGCGGTGAGGTAGACGTTGTCGCGCACCGAGAGGTCCCCGACGAAGCCGCCGGTGATCTCGATCAGCGGTGCCACGCCGGCACCGACCTGGACCCGACCCTCGTCGGGGAGCATGACCTGCGCGACCAGCTTCAGCAGCGTCGACTTCCCCTGCCCGTTGCGCCCGACGACCCCGATCGCCTCGCCCGGACGGACGTCGAACGACACGCCCCGGAGCGCCCAGAACTCGTCCGCTCGCTTGCGGCGGTTGCTGCCGGCGAACAGGTCCTTGAAGCTGCGGCTCGCCCGACGGTTGCGCTTGAACCGGATGCCGGCGTCACGCACGGAGATCACGGGGGCGACCGCCTGGCTGCGGGTGGTCTGCTGGGTGGCGGTCATCACAGCTCCTTCAGGACGCGGTGCTCGCTGCGGCGGAACACGACGAGCCCGATCGCGAGGACGACGACGGTGACCACGGCGGAGACGGCGATCTCGAACCAGTTGAGCTGGGACGGGAAGAACGCGGACCGGTAGATGCCGAAGATGCCGCTCAGCGGGTTGAACGCGGCGATATCGTGCAGTCGGTCCGGGAGCGCCGTCGTGCTGTAGATGATCGGTGACGCGTAGAAGAAGAATCGCAGGATGAGCTTCACGGCGCGTTCGAGGTCGCGGAAGAAGACCACGAGCGGCGCCACGATCAGGCCGATGCCGTACACCAGCGCGGCCTGCAGCACGATCGCGAGCGGGTAGAGCGCGACCTGCCAGTGCAGGTGTGCCCCGGTGGCGATCGCGAAGACGGCGAGCACGGGCAGGCTCAGCAGGAACTCGATGCCCTTCGAGGCGTTCACCCGGGCCACCCAGATGCTCCGCGGGATGGTCGTCGAGCGGATGAGCTTCGTCTCGCTCACGAAGGCGCGGGTGGAGTCGGACACCGCGCCGGTGAACCACATCCACGGCAGCAGGGCCGACAGCAGGAACACGATGTACGGCTCTTCGCCCACCTTGCCCCGGTGGAACACCTGGGTGAAGACGAACCAGTAGATCGCCGACATCACGAGCGGGTCGAGGATCGACCAGAGGTAGCCGAGCGCCGAGGTCGAGTACCGGACCCGGAGGTCACGTGCCGTCAACAACCAAAGGGCATGGCGATAGCGCCGAACCGCGCTCCGGGACGCCATCGGTGTGGCGGTCGGGGTCGCGGTCGGCGCGCTCGCTGTGGTCACGGTATCCCTTCGGGCGGAACCGCCGAGGGGGTCCTGACGCTGGTTCAGGCGAACAGGTTGTTCGCGCGCTCGAGGTCCTCGGCGAAGTCGATCTCGACGGCGTAGAGGTCGGAGATGTCGATCGGGCTCCAGAGTAGCCCGTCCTCGGCGATGGCCGCCTCGATGCCGCCCTCGAAGTACTCCTGGTCGTCGACGCGGCCGAGCTGGCGGATGAGCGCCTGCTTGTCGGACGAGGACACGTAGTTGATGCCGACGGCCTCGCCGAGCCCGCCCACGACCTGCTTCGACAGCTTGTGGATGAAGCCCTCGGCGTCGACCGTGTACTTGACCTCTTCGTCGGAGACCTTGTCGGTGTTGACGCTGACGAACGAGCGGTCCTCGTCGATCATGTCGGCGGCACGGACGAGCGCACGGGGGTCGAAGACGACGTCACCGTTCATCCACAGCACGCCGCCCTTGCCCGTGGCCTTGAGCGCACGGAGCAGGCTCTTCGAGGTGTTCGTGGAGTCGTACGACTCGTTGTAGACGAAGTTCGCCTCGGGGAACGCCTCGACGATGTACTCCGACTTGTAGCCGACGACGATCGTGACGCGAGCGCTCGAGCCGAACGCGGCGCGGATGTTGTCGAACTGCTGCTGCATGATGGTGCGGCCGTCGCTCAGTTCGGTCAGCGGCTTCGGCAGGCTGCGCCCGAGGCGGCTGCCCATCCCTGCTGCGAGGATGACGATCTGCGTGGTCATGCTGGTCCCTTCTGGTGTCCGCCCGCGCGCCCTGGGGCACGGGCGGGCCTCGTCGAGTCTGCCCCCGCAAGGTTCGATCTGCCCGGGAGGACCGCCGTCTCTGCGCGCATTCGCAGGGAGGGATCGTCACGGGGAGGCCGGCCGGGGCAGGTTTCCAAGTGGTGAACACTTCGTCGTGCCTCGGTGAATGATACGGAACGACCCGCCGACGGGGTACAGCTCCGGGCGCTTCGTGCTCAATTCGTGACCCCGCACCGGGGATTCGGGACAGCGCGCCCCGGGCGTCCCCCGCAGCCGGGTGAGCGTTGGTACGGTGGGGCGGTGGCCGCAGCAGCAGGGGAAGACGACGACGTGTACGCCACGTCGGACGCCGCCTGGCTGACCGAGGAAGCGGAAGCGGAAGCCGCCGACGCGGACGACACCGCCGACGCGGACGACACCGCTGACCCGGACGACGCGGCCACCGAGGACGACGACGCCACCGCGACGGACGACGACGCCACCGCGACGGACGACGTCGCGGACGACGACATGGGGGACGGGGATG
>NZ_BACZ01000448.1 GCF_000333375.1 Curtobacterium sp. B18 | reverse complement strand
GGACTCGCCGGGCAGTGGTCGGACGACTTCCACCACGCCGTGCACGTCGCCCTGACCGGTGAGACGAACGGGTACTACGGCGACTTCGCTCCCCTCTCGGCACTGGCGAAGGTGCTCGAGCACGGCTTCTTCCACGACGGCACGTGGTCGTCGTTCCGGCGGAAGCGGCACGGACGGCCCATCGACCGCGGGACCTCGCCGGCCACAGCGCTCGTCGTGGCGAACCAGAACCACGACCAGATCGGCAACCGCGCGACCGGCGACCGGCTCGCCGCGAGCCTGACCGACGAGGGCCTCGTGATCGCCGCCGCGCTGACGCTGCTCGGCCCCTTCACGCCGATGCTCTTCATGGGCGAGGAGTTCGCTGCCTCGACCCCGTGGCAGTTCTTCACGTCGCACCCCGAACCGGAGCTCGGCAAGGCCACCGCCGAGGGGCGCATCACGGAGTTCGCGGAACACGGCTGGGACGAGTCCGCCGTGCCGGACCCGCAGGACCCGACGACGTTCACGAACTCGAAGCTCGACTGGTCGGACGTCGAGTCCGAGCGGGGGGCGGCGATCCTCCGGGCCTACCGGGTGCTCGTCGCGCTGCGGCGGACCGACGAGGCCTTCGTCGACCAGCGCTACGAAGCGAACGCCGTGCGGTTCAGCGAGGACCGCCGGTGGCTCGTCCTGACCCGCGGGCTGCTCGGACCCGACGCCCGCCCGGTGCACGTCGTGGTGAACTTCCTCGACGACGCGGCCGAGGTGCCCGTGCCGGGCGCCACGGGCGAGGAGCTCTACCGCTTCGGCGAGGCGGACGTCGAGACGGACTGCGTCCGCTTCGCGGGGCGCGGTGTGGTCGTGCTGCGCTGACCGCTGCCGATGCGTGACCGGACGGCCCGTGGCGACACCGCCGCGGGCCGTCCGTCTCCGTGCGAGGCCCCGCGGGCCGTCCGTCTGCGTGCGACGCCAAGCGGACGCGACGACACGGCCGACGGGACTCGTCGCGGTGACCGACAGTCGCGATGACGGACAGCGCCATGACGG
>NZ_BACZ01000449.1 GCF_000333375.1 Curtobacterium sp. B18 | reverse complement strand
CTCCCGTCCGCGAACGGTGCCGTCGTAACGCGCTGGCCGACAGTTCACGGGGCGGGGAGCGCGTGAGGTGTCGGTGAGCGCGAAACGTCCCCTGCACGCGCACCGCCCCCCGCGTGCACGACGCATCGTGCGGGTACACGGTGCGTCGTGTGTGGTCACGTCGCGACACGCGCCGTTGCGCGCCGCGACGCGAGTCCGTCGGCCGCGGAGCGGCAGGGGCTGGTCGTGCGTTCCAGTCCGTGGGTTCGGCCGGTGTCAGGAGCGTACGCAGGATCGGGGCCGCCGTGGCGGAGTGCTGCGGGATGCCGAACACGCCCTGCGGGTCCACGCAGGCGGGCGTCCGGTCAGGCGGCGGCCAGCGCGCCCATCTCGGCGACGACGGCGCGGAGCCTGGTGGCGAGTTCCTCCGGGCCGCTGACGGTCTCGCGGTGCGCCACCTCGGACAGCGCGGACATCACGAGCGCCACCGCGGTGCGGGCGGTCTGCTCGTCGGTCCGGGCCCCGACCGTGGCGAGCAGGGACTGCCGGGACTCGGCCATCCACTGCATGACCATCGCGGACATCTCGGGGCGGAGCACGAGCAGCTCCTTCATCCGGCGCCGGTCCTGCGACAGGGGCACGGTGGCGGCGACGAGGCCGCACAGGTCGTCGATGAACCGACCCTCGGCGGCGGCGAACCAGGTCGCGGCGGCCTCCGGGACCTCGACGGTGTCGAGGCCGAGGGCGGCGTGCGCCTTCGACGAGAAGTAGTTGAAGAACGTCCGCGGCGAGACGTCGGCGTCGGCGCAGATCTGCTCCACGGTGACCCCGTCGAGGCCGTGCGCGGAGACGAGCGTCAGCGCGGCGTCGTGCAGCGCCGTGCGGGTCTGCTGCTTCTTCCGTTCACGCAGCGAGCACGGCTCCGTCGCCGTCGTCGCGGGGATGGTGGTCACGATCGCTCCTGGGGTGGTGGTGTGGGGCGCCCGTCCACGAAGGGGGACAGCGGACGGACGCCCCGGTCGGTCACCGGCGCCGCGCGGGCTGCGTCGGGGTGGATCCGGTCATCGGGCCGGTGAAGGACCCCGCCTCGGCGGCGGCGAGGCCGGCGGCAGCCTCGAGCTCGTCCTCGGCGGAGAGCCGGTCGTCGTCGGCGTTGCGCTTCGCACCGGCGGCGTCCGCCTGCTCCTGCAGGGCCGAGCGCTGGCGCAGCGGCGGCACCCGGAAGAACCAGGTGAGGACGAAGGCGAGCAGGATCACGCCGAGCCCGACCCAGTAGATCGTCACGGACGAGGCGTTGAAGCCCGCCATGAACGGCCGGGTGAGCCGGCTGTCCGCACCGGTCAGGAACGAGGTGTCGTTCGTGCTCATGGTGCTCGACCCCGAGTCGCTGCTGTCCGAGACCTGCTTCGCGACGGCCGGGGTGAGCTCGCCCACCCAGTACGACCGCTCGGAGGCGTCCGACCAGTCGACGACGAGCCTGCCGTCCTGCACCGAGGCGTGCGCCTTCTCGGCCGCTGCGGCGAGGGCCTGGTCCTGCACGGCTGCCGGGGCGCTCGCGGTCGCCTGCTGCACCTGCGCGGTGACCGACCGCGTGCGCCTCCGGCAGGTCGAGGTCACCGCGGAAGAACCCACCGCCGTGCAGCCACACGAGGGTCGTGCCCCGAGCGGCCCCCGTACGAGCCGCGTACCGGCGGACCGGCACCGGGCCGTGCGGCCCCTCGACCACCCCCACAGCCGACGACCGGCTAGGCGTGCAGCGCGGTGTTGAGCTGGATGCCCTGCCCCTGCCGCTGCAGGGCCTCGACCGCGCCGGTCAGCGAGTTGCGGCGGAACAGGATGTTCGGCGTGCCCGAGAGCTCGGCGGCCTTGACCGTCCGGGGCGTCTCGTCGGGGTTCGGTGCCGCCCCGACGAGCACGACCTTCGTGCCGGCCGTCACGTACAGGCCTGCCTCG
>NZ_BACZ01000450.1 GCF_000333375.1 Curtobacterium sp. B18 | reverse complement strand
CTCGACGCACCGGCCCGCGGTTCCAGCCGCGGGTGTCCGCGAGCCAGAGCAGCCGGCCGACGGTCAGGTCGAGCTCCCGTGCCAGCTCCGGGAGGGTGTCGACGAGCAGTCGGCTCGTGGTCTCCGGCCGGGCCCGGACCGCGGTCGCCCGACGCGCGAGGACCCGCACCGGACGACGGGCCTCGCGGGCGCGGTGCAGCTCGGCGAGGCGCGGCGACGCTTCGAGCGCCGCCGCGAGCTGCCGGGGTGCGTCGACCGGTGGCCGCGGGTAGGCGGCGAGGGCCGCGGCGACGGCGAGTCCGACGTAGGCGCGCTCGACGCCGACCACGGCCCAGCCGGCGGCGGTCAGGTCGTCCGGTCGCCAGTGTTCGGCGGCGAGGAACGCGTCGGCGAGGGCGCCGGCGACGACGGTGAGGGGCGTGGGGTTCCCGGAGGACCCGTCGGTGCCTCCGTGCGGCGTCGCGCGCGGAGCGCGCCGTCCCGCTCGGGGCGTGTCGTCCTGCTGGTCCTGCGTGCCCCGGGGTGACCCCGGAGAGGTCGACGCGTCACGCGCGTCGGCCGCCTCCCCCGGGAACTCCACGCGCTCACCCTACGGCGACCCGCTGACGGACGGGAGGCGCGGGGCGGGCCCGCGCCGCGCCTCCCGTCCGCACGCCGCGGGTGCGTAGGGTCGGGACGTGCCCTCGTTCTTCCTGACCCACGCCGAGGTGGTCGTCGACCCGGCGCGTCCGATCGAGTCGTGGGGGCTGTCCGCCGCGGGTCGGGAGCGCGCCGCCGGTGCCGCCGCGGTGGCCTGGGCCCCGGGGGTCGGTCGCATCGTGTCGAGTACCGAACAGAAGGCGATCGACACGGCCGGCATCCTCGCGGCGGCGGTGGGGGTCGTCCCCTCGACGGACGCCGCCCTCGGCGAGATCGACCGGAGCGCCACCGGTCACCTGCCGTTCGACGAGTTCGAGGGTGTCGTCGACGCGTTCTTCGCCGCGCCGGAGGTGTCGGTCCGCGGGTGGGAGCGCGCCGTCGACGCCAGGGCGCGCATCGTCCGTGCCGTCCGGGCGCTGGCAGACGACGGCGACGTGACGATCGTGTCGCACGGTGCGGTCGGAGCGCTGCTGCTCGCGGATCTGCGGGGCGTCCCGGTCTCCCGTGCGCTCGACCAGCCGGGCATGGGCAGCGTGTTCTCGTTCGACCCGGTCGCGTGGCGTGCCACGAGCGGGTGGGTTCGGGTCGAGGCGCCCTGACGAGTCCGGGGGTCCGGGGGCCGTGTGCTCAGGGGTCCGGGGGCCGCTGCCGCCGACGCGCGTGCTGACGCCGAACGACAACGTCGACGTCGTACGACAGCGGGCTCGTCGCAACCTGGCGTGCGCAACACCCCGCGCACGCAATCAACGACAACGTCGACGTCGACGTCGTACGACAGCGGGCTCGTCGCAACCTGGCGTGCGCAACACCCCGCGCACGCAATCAACGACTACGCCGACGTCGTACGACACCGACGATGTCGTACGGAGTCCGCGCCCCCGCGCCCCGCGTCAGGCGGGCAGGCGCTCCCCGGCCTCGACGGCCACGTCGAGCCGGTTCTCCGCGGGAGGCAGCGGGCACGTCGCGTGCGGGGTGTAGGCGCACGGCAGGTTCGTCGCCCGGTTGAAGTCGATCGTCGTGCGGCCGGTGGCGTCCGGTGCCGGCACGTCGAGGCTCCGCGTCGCGGCGTACGTCGTCACGCCCGAGGTCCGGTCGGTGAACAGCACGAGCAGCCCGTCGCCGTACCCGTTGAACGCCGTGAGCGCGCGCGGCCCGTCGAGCTCGAACCGCAGCACACCCGGCGCGGTGTACACGTGCTGGAGCCCGTCGACGACCGATCCCACCGTGACCTCGCGCGGCTCGTCGAACGGCTCGAACCGTGCCTCGACGGCGAACGCGGGGTCTGGCGCGTACGCCGGTGTGCCCCGGTAGGACACGCGGAGCGGCGCCGAGGGACGCCGCGGCCGGACGATGTCGCTGCCGCCGCGCCGCGCGACCTCGATGACGACGGACTCGTCACCGTCGTGCCACACCACGTCGACGCCGGACCGCTCGGCGAGCGACCCGAACCGGTGGGTGCCGGTCACGACCTGTCCGTCGACCTCGATCGACTGCCCCGGGTCGAGCGCCACCACCGGCCCGTCCTCGGAGGTCGACCAGGCGCCGGGTGCGTCCTCGAACCGTTCGGGCTCGGCCTGCAGCCACCGGATGCTCGTGATCGCGAGGAACCCGTGCTCGCTGGCCCGGGCTGCCTCGTGGGCGTCGTGCCAGGTCGTCCAGGCGGTGGCGAAGTCGGGAGCGGTCGTCGCGGTCGTCATGCAGCGAACCTACGGCGTCCTGGTCGCCGCCGCGACGCGGCCCGTGACGACAGTGCCGTCCTGGAGGCACGCCCCGCCTGCCCGACGCACGTCGCTCACCAGGGATGGCTGATGCTGCGGGCCTGCACCGAGCCTCCCGTCCGCTGCCGCGCCGTCGGGACCGGAGCCGCTGTCGTGAGGCTCCGCGCGATCGCGGAGCACGCCGCGCCGCGTGCGACGGCCACGACGCCGGCGGTGGAGAACGCGACCTCGGCGAACGGCCCACGTGGCAATCGGTCGCGGAGTCGTGAGCGGACCGCGTCGAGGAACCGCTCACCACCGAGGACCGCTGCGCTGCCGCCGATCGTGACCCGCGGCACGTCGAGGAGCTCGACCACGTGTGCGAGCGCCGAGCCGAGCGCCGACCCGCCCTCGGCGACGAGGCCGGCAGCGGCTGGCTCCCGACACATCCGGGCGTAGGCGGCGCGGACGGCCGCGGCGTCGTCGGACGCGACCTCGGCTTCGAGGACCCCCGCGGACACGGCGCGCCGGACCTGCTGCAGCGGTTGGCACGCCTCCCACACCGCGGTCCACCGACCGTGGGCGAACACCGGCATGCCGCCGAACTCCCCCGCGTTCCCGGTCGAGCCCCGGACGACCTCGCCCGAGGCCACCGCGGCAGCACTGACTCCGCTGCCGAGGTGCACCGCCACCAGGTCCTCGGGCTCCGGCGTCGTCCAGGCCTCACCGAACGCCCCGGCGATGGCGTCCTTCTCGAGGTGGACCGCGGCGCCCGTGCGTGCGGCGAGCTCGAGGGCGAGCGGGTACTCGGACCACGGGCGCAGCTGGGCGGGCGTCCCGAGCCGTTCGGAGACGGTGTCGATCGGACCGGGAACGGCCACCGTGACCCCGTCCACGGCCCGCCCCGGAGCCTCGGCCCGGAGGCGTCCGATCGCGGCGGCCATCGCGTCGACCACCGCTGCAGGAGCCGTGTGCGCCGCGATGTCGTGGTGCTCGGCCGCGAGCACGGTCCCCGTGAGGTCGACGAGCACGACCTCGAACGCGGCGGGATCGAGGTGCACGCCGATCCCCGTCCGCGCCGACGGCACCACGGCGAGCGCCCGCTCCCCGTCCTCGCGCACGAGTCCCTCGGCGACGAGCCGCGCGGCGATGTTCGAGACGGTCTGGGCGCTGAGTCCGGTGCTGCGGGCGAGGGCGACGCGGTGGAGCGGGCCGGAGCGGCGGACGAGGTCGAGCACGAGGGCGCGGTTGCGCGTCCCGACGTCGGCGATGTTCGTCCCGCCGTGGGGCGTTCCACCATGCAG
>NZ_BACZ01000451.1 GCF_000333375.1 Curtobacterium sp. B18 | reverse complement strand
CCGGGCACCGAGTGTTTCCGGGTGACGCCGAAGTTGCTCGAGCACGTCGCCGTCGTGTCCGCCGGGGTGAGCGACCCGTGGGAGCTGCACGCCCGGTGGACGAGCGAGGCGCTGGCACTGCGCGGCTGACGCCCGGCCGCCCGCGCGTCAGCGCGCGTACGCGTCGACGAACAGGGCGCCGCGGACCTCGCGCAGCGTGTCGACCAGGCGGGCGATCGTCCGGCCGGAGATCCCGGAGACCTCGAGGTCGTACGGCCCGATGGCCTGCAGCCGCCCGGTGCGGACGCGCACGACCTCCCAGCCGACGCCGCGCACCGCCCGGTCCTTCCGGCGGTCGGTCTCCTGCCGGGGTCCGACGTGCTCGAGGCCGTGCCGACCGGTGGAGTCGTACTCGATCGCGACACGGAGCTCCGGCAGGATGACGTCCGGCCACACCTCGACGTGGTCGAAGAAGGGCCGGTCGAGCCGGATCGCGGAGTGGTCGAACGTGAAGGCGAACCGCTCCGCCAGGGCCGCTCGCAGCTCGGCCTCGACCGCGGACGCCGTCGCCGGGGCGCAGACGCTCGTGAACGACTCCCCCGATGGCAGCCGCGGTGTCTTCGGGCAGATCGACCGCGGGACCCCCGCGGCACGGGGCCTGCGGGGTGCTCCCGGGTCCGGGCGTCGAGGACCCGACCGCGAGGACGCGACCGCACCCGCGGGGACGCCCCTGGCCGGGGCCGCCGGCAGGGTCTGCCGACCGGTCACCCGCACCACCCGCTGCGGGGTCGGCACGGCACTCGGCCAGTCCGCGGGCAGCACCGGCCAGCGCTGCGGCTGCGCCTGCACGGCGCACTCGGGGCACCAGACCGACCGGCGCCGTTCACGACCGGGACGGGAGCGCTGCTCGGCCGGCGTCGCGACGAACACGTGCCCGACGTCGCACTCCCACGTCAGCAGGACCTCGGCAGCGGGCGGCACCTGACTGAGGACGACGCCGTGGTTCCACTCCGGGTGGTACTGCCGGACGAGCACCGGGTACGAGGACCACTCGGCGCGGAACTCGCCCACGGCGTACGGCACCGGGACGCCGCGCGACCACTGTCGGCGGCGCCACCACGCGTCGACGGGTTCGGCCACGCCCTCACGCTAGGCAGCACCACCGACAACCGCACGCGTCGCGTCGAGGCGGCGACAGCAACGAGCGGACTCAGGCTCCGAGGGCGTTCCGCACGAAGGCGACGAGGGCGTTCGCGTGCCCGTGCCCGAGGCCGTGTTCCTCCTTGAGCCAGGCGACGACCTCCATGTGCTTCTGGCCGTCCAGCCGGTCGGCGACGAGGTCGAGCCACTCCTGCACCGGTCGACCGTAGGTCTTCTCGATGCTCGGGAAGTACGACGCCGGGCCCTTCGGCGTGCTGCCGTCGGCGGCGGGCTCCGGAGCGGTCACGCGGTGTGCGGTCATGGGGTCACGATAGCCCCGGGCGCGCCCGGCTCGTGGGGCGGCGGCTCCGGTGGTGGAGGCCGCACGGTGCGACGTCCGCCACTCCGTGCGAGCTTGCCCGCCCCGTGCGCCGCTACAAGCCCGCACCGAGCGGGCAACCTCGCACCCAGTGAACGAGCCCGCACCATGCGAGCCGCCACGCCGCCGTGCAGCACGGTGCGACGTCCGCCACTCCGTGCGAGCTTGCCCGCCCCGTGCGCCGCTACAAGCCCGCACCGAGCGGGCAACGCCGCACCCAGTGAACAAACCCGCACCGTGCGAACCGCCACGCCGCCGCGCCGCACCGTGCGACGGCCGCCACCCCGTGCGAACTTGCCCGCCCCGTGCGCCGCTAAAAGCCCGCACCGAGCGGGCAACGCCGCACCCAGTGAACGAACCCGCACCGTGCGAACCGCCCCGCCGCCGTGCAGCACGGTGCGACGTCCGCCACTCCGTGCGAGCTTGCCCGCCCCGTGCGCCGCTGGAGGCCCGCACCGAGCGGCCAACGTCGCGCCGAGTGAACGAACCCGCACCGTGCGAGGCACGTCCGCGCACCGCGCACCGCGCACCCCACCCACCCCGCCTGCGCCCGGCGTCACACCCGCGTACGAGCAGCCCGGGGTCACCACACGATGCGGGCGAACTCCTCGCGCAGACGCCGGGCGCGCCCCGGGTGCACCTGCTCGACCCAGCCGATCCGTCCGAGCAGGTGTGCCCGGAAGTCGGGGTGCCCGGCACGGTTCTGCGACGCCGGACCGTGCTCGGCGGCGTTGTGCAGGATCGCGTGCAGCCGGTCCACCTCGCGCCGACCGGGAGACGTCCGCTCGTTGACGACGACCCCGGTGACCGACTGTCGCGAGCCCCGTCGCCGCACCCGGGTCTTCGACGGGTTCAGCCGGAGTCCCTGCTCGGTGACGATCCGGTCGACGCCGCGCAGGAAGGCGTCCGGTCGTGCGGCGAGCCGGTCGTCCCCGCTGAACGTCAGGTCGTCGGCATACCGCGTGTAGACCGCGCCGACCGAGGCCGCCCACCCGGCGAGGCGGGCGTCGAGGTGTCGCAGCG
>NZ_BACZ01000452.1 GCF_000333375.1 Curtobacterium sp. B18 | reverse complement strand
TCGATGGAGCCACGGGGCTGCGCGAGCACGGCCTCGTTCGCCGGGCCGCCGCCACGGCCGAGCGAGCCGCCGCGGCCGTGGAACAGCGTCAGCTCGACGTCGTGCTGCTTCGCCCAGTCGGCGATCCGGGCCTGGGCGTCGTAGAGCGCGAGGTTCGCCGAGACCGGGCCGACGTCCTTCGAGGAGTCGGAGTAGCCGAGCATGACCTCGAGTCGCCGACCGGTCGCGGCGAGACGACGCTGGAACGGCTCGGTGCGGACTGCCTCGTCGAGGATGTCGACGCTGGCGTGCAGGTCCGCGAAGGTCTCGAACAGCGGGATCACGTCGAGCACCGGTGCGGCCTCTGGGGACCCGAGCGCGGCGACGGCGAGCTCGTGGACGTTCGCGAGGTCCGCCGCCGACTGCGTGAACGACACGATGTAGCGGTTGGCGGCGCGGACGCCGTAGCGGGCCTGCAGCTCGGCGATCGTGCGGAAGACGGCGAGGACCTCTTCCGTGGTGTCGCTCAGCTCGCCACCGGCGCGGATCTCGGCGAGGGCGTTCCGGTGCACCTGCGAGTGCTGGCGGACCTCGAGCTCGGCGAGGTGGAACCCGAACGTCTCGACCTGCCAGACGAGGTTCTGCAGCTCGCCGTTCGCCGGGCGCGTGGCACCGGCCGCGACGAGCGAGGTCTGGATGGTGCGGAGGTCGGCGAGGAGTGCCTCCGGACCGGGGTAGGCCAGGTCCGCCTCGCCCCTGCGCGTGGCGTCGATGCGGGCGGCGACGAATAGGAGCGCCCTTCGGTGCGTCTCGTTCGGTGCGCGGACGCCGATGCGCTCGGCGATCCCCGGGTCGAGGGACTCCTGCGCGGCGACGAGCGCGGTCAGGCCGGCGTCGGCCGGGGTCTCGCTCGCGTCGAGCGTGAGGGTGCTGCCGATGCGGGTCGCGGCACGGGACAGCCCGAGCAGGATGTGCTCGGCCGCGATCTCCGCCGCCTGGCGGGTGACGTCCGCGGTCACGTGCGGGTTGCCGTCGCGGTCGCCGCCGATCCAGGTGCCGAAGCGCACGAACGCCGGTGCGGTGACGGGCACCCGGCCGGCGTCGTCGCCGAGCAGTCGGTCGTCGAGCAGGCGGTACACCTGCGGGACGATCTCGAACAGCGTCTGGTCGAACACGCTCATCGCCGTGCGGACCTCGTCGAGCGGGGTCGGCCGGGTCGTGCGGAGCGGCGAGGTGCGCAGGAGCGTGGTGATCTCCTCGAGCAGGCGTCGCTCGTTCTCGGCGAGGGCCGTGGCGTTCGTCGTCCGGTCGCGCTCGTCGATGAGGTCGGTGATGCGCCGCACCGCCGTGGTCACCGCGCGTCGGCGGGCCTCGGTCGGGTGTGCGGTGAGGACCGGGTGGAACCGCAGCTCGCGGAGCCGGGCGGCAGCGGCCTCGTCGCCGAGCTGCTCGACGAGCGAGGCGTAGGTCGCCGGGAACGAGTCACCGGCGAGCCCGCCGTCGTCCCCGCGGTGCCGGAGCACGCGCACGCGGTGGTGCTCCTCGGCGAGGTTCGTCAGGTGGAAGTACGTGGTGAAGGCCTGGGCCACGGCTTCGGCACGCTCGGCGGACAGCTCCGCGACGATGGCCTCGGCCCGGGCGGCCCCGGTGGCCTCGCCACCCTCGTACGCGTCGATGACCGCCGCGCGGAGGCTCTCCACGTCGTGCAGCAGGTCCTCGCCGCCGGTCTCGCGGAGCACCCGTCCGAGCAGCTTGCCGAGGTACCGCACGTCGGAACGCAGGTCGCTGTCGACCGCGCCGCTGACGTCTTCCCGCGCGCGTCCGTGCCCGCGTCTACCGGTCGAATCGCCGTCATGTGGTCCTTTCCGGGTCGGCCGGGCGCATCGTCCCGGTATCCCAGCAGCGTATCGGCCCACCGGGGACGGTGACGACAACCGTCCGGACGGACCGCCTGCACGCCCGGGACCGGGCCGGGATCAGGTCGGAGCGCTCACGCGGTCGCGGCGACGTCGCCGCCCGCGTGCCCGGCCGCCGGGCGCCGGACGGCGGGGCCGCGCGTCGCGTCGAGCCCGGCGAGCAGACCGCTGTCGAGCCGGTGGGCGAGCTCGACCTCGGCGATCACCCGCTCGCGTTCTCCGGCCGACCACGGGGCGGCGTCGAGCTGCTCCCGGTACGTCCGTTCGAAGGCCCGCGGGTCCGCCACCTGGTCGAAGATGTAGAAGAGGACGCCGTTCGTCTCGAAGCCGAACTGCTCGGCGAGCAGCCCGCCGATCAGCCGTCCGCCGGACAGGTCGCCGAGACACCGCGTGTAGTGGTGCGCGACGAAGCCGCCGGGCCAGGTGGCCGCGACCTCGTTCAGGCGTCGGACGTAGGCGGTGGTCTCCGGCAGCGGGCACACGAGCTCGGACCAGTCCGGACCGATCAGGTACTCGAGGTCGGCACGGATGGCCGGCATGCGGGTGAGCTGCGAGGTGACGAACGGGGCCGCCACGGGGTGGTCCGCCATCCGTTCCGCGGCACGCTCGAGGGCGTCGTAGACGAACGCGTACTGTCCGAGCAGCGCCGCGTACTCGGCGACGTCGCAGCGTCCGGCGAGCAGGTCCGGCATGAACCCGACCCCGTCCGTCGAGCCCTGCGTGCGACGGGTGCGGCGGCGCAGCAGCTCGGAGAACGGGGTGACGGTGTCGTCCATGAGGTAAGGCTAACCTCAGTCACCTGCGCGTCAAGCACAGCGCACCCAGAAGTCGAGAGAGGAAGCTCGCACCGATGAGCTCGAAACCCGCACGTCCCCAGCACGTCTTCGTCGTCCAGCGCACCGAACGCCTCTCGCCGCACATGGTCCGCGTCCACCTCGGTGGTCCCGCCTTCGACGCGTTCGTCGGCGCCGCGGACCCGGAGCGGCTCCGCACGACGGACAAGTACGTGAAGCTCCTGCTCGCGAAGCCGTCGCTCGGGCTCACGCCGCCGTACGACCTCGAGTCCCTCCGCGAGAGCCTGCCGAAGCACGACCGCCCGGCACGGCGGACGTACACCGTCCGCGCGGTCGACCACGACGCGCGGACCATCGCCGTCGACTTCGTCGTGCACGGCGACGAGGGCCTCGCCGGACCGTGGGCCGCCTCCGCCG
Organism: Curtobacterium sp. B18; assembly: GCF_000333375.1. GTDB lineage: Bacteria > Actinomycetota > Actinomycetes > Actinomycetales > Microbacteriaceae > Curtobacterium. Next base: position 5,020 of record NZ_BACZ01000452.1, on the reverse strand, counting down.
AGCCCGGCGACCTGCTCGCGCTCTCCGGCCCCGGCGGCGGCTACACGCCCTCGGACGACCCGGACGTCACGCACGTGCTGCTCGGCGACGACAGCGCCCTGCCCGCGATCTCCGCCGCGCTCGAGGCGATGGCCGACACCGCCACCGGCGTCGCCCTCGTCGAGGTCGCCGGTCCCGCCGACGAGCAGGCCGTCGCGCACCCGGCCGGGGTCGACCTGCGCTGGCTGCACCGCGACGCCACCGGCGCCCGGCCGGGCACGCTCCTGCTGGAGGCGGCCCGCTCGCTGGAGCGCGCCTCCCGGCCGGTGCAGGTGTTCGCGCACGGTGAGCGGACCGCGATGAAGGCGATCCGACGGCTGCTGCAGGACGACTGGGGGCTCGAGAAGTCCGAGATGTCGCTGTCCGCGTACTGGGCGCTCGGCCGTGCCGAGGACCGGTTCCAGGAGGAGAAGCGCGAACCGATCGGGGTCATCTTCACGGAGTGACCGCGTGCCGCGGTGGCCGGTCGGGAGGCGCGGCTCGCGTCGGTGGGTCGGGATAGCGTTCCCGGCATGGTCGCCCTCTCGTGCTGCGTGCCCGGCTGCGACGCCGGTGCCGACCCCGGGTGGACGGTGCCGGCGGTGCCGCTGTGCGGCACCCACGTCCTGCTCGTGGCCGACGCCGCCGCCGAGCACCCCGGCGTCGAAGACGTGCTCCCCGGCCCGTGCCCGGTCTGCGGAGCAGGGGTCGGCGTGCGCTTCCCGTCCGGCGCGGTGTGCGCGCGGTGCGAGTGGCGCTGGGGTGAGGTGCCGGACGGGGACCTCGCCCCGCCCCGCGTCGACGTCGTCTACTACCTGCGGATGCGGGACGACTTCGGCGACCGGATCAAGATCGGGACGACCACGAACCCGCGGCAGCGGCTGGCGGCGATCCCGCACCAGGACCTGCTCGGCTTCGAGCGCGGCGACCGGACGCTCGAGCGACGGCGGCACGGGCAGTTCCGGGCGACGCGGTACCCGGGCACCGAGTGGTTCCGGGTGACGCCGGAGTTGCTCGAGCACGTCGCCGTCGTGTCCGCCGGGGTGAGCGACCCGTGGGAGCTGCACGCCCGGTGGACGAGCGAGGCGCTGGCACTGCGCGGCTGACGCCCGGCCGCCCGCGCGTCAGCGCGCGTACGCGTCGACGAACAGGGCGCCGCGGACCTCGCGCAGCGTGTCGACCAGGCGGGCGATCGTCCGGCCGGAGATCCCGGAGACCTCGAGGTCGTACGGCCCGATGGCCTGCAGCCGCCCGGTGCGGACGCGCACGACCTCCCAGCCGACGCCGCGCACCGCCCGGTCCTTCCGGCGGTCGGTCTCCTGCCGGGGTCCGACGTGCTCGAGGCCGTGCCGACCGGTGGAGTCGTACTCGATCGCGACACGGAGCTCCGGCAGGATGACGTCCGGCCACACCTCGACGTGGTCGAAGAAGGGCCGGTCGAGCCGGATCGCGGAGTGGTCGAACGTGAAGGCGAACCGCTCACCGGGTGGGTGATCGTCTTCACGTCGCCGATCAGGTCGCCGGACGCGGTGAGGGCGTCCACGACGACCTTCTTGGCCGAGAACACGGTCTTGCCGGCCATCTCGGCGTAGAGGGCCTTGCCGCCCTCGGACTCGATCCAGGCCGGCTCGTCGGAGCGCACGCGGCCGTCGAAGCCGATGATCGCGCGGTTCGGCAGCTGCAGTTCGCGCCACCAGACGACGTCGGTGGTGTCGCCGAACGTGCAGACCATCGCGATGCCGGCACCCTTGTCCTGCTGCGCGAGGTGGTGCGCGAGCACCGGGACCTCGACGTCGAACAGGGGGGAGCGGACCGTGGTGCCGAAGAGGTCCTGGAAGCGCTCGTCGTCCGGGTGCGCGACGAGGGCGACGCACGCGGGGAGGAGTTCGGGGCGGGTGGTCTGGATGACGACGTCGTCGCCGCCGTCGGTGCGGTGGAAGGCGATGCCGTGGTACGCGCCGGGCATCTCCTTGTCCTCGAGCTCGGCCTGGGCCACGGCCGTGCGGAACGTCACGTCCCAGAGCGTCGGGGCGTCGGCCTGGTAGGCCTCGCCGCGCTCGAGGTTGCGGAGGAACGCGCGCTGTGCGCTCGCCCGCGAGGTGTCGTCGATGGTCCGGTAGGACTGGGTCCAGTCGACCGACAGGCCGAGCGTGCGGAAGAGGTGCTCGAACTGCTGCTCGTCCTGCACGGTCAGGCGCTCGCACAGCTCGATGAAGTTGCGGCGCGACACCGGGATCTGGTCGGCGGCCTTCGACGACTTGCCGTCCCCGCCCTCGAACGGCGGCACGAACGTGGCGTCGTAGGGGAGCTGCGGGTCGCAGCGGACGCCGTAGTAGTTCTGCACGCGGCGCTCGGTCGGCAGGCCGTTGTCGTCCCAGCCCATCGGGTAGAAGACGTGCTTGCCGCGCATGCGCTCGTACCGGGCCTTGAGGTCGGTGTGCGTGTATGAGAACACGTGCCCGATGTGCAGCGAACCCGAGGCGGTGGGCGGCGGGGTGTCGATCGAGTAGACGTTGCTGCGGTCGCCGGCGGCGTCGCGGTCGAACCGGTAGGTGCCGTCCTGCTCCCAGACCGGGCCCCAGACGTCTTCGAGTCCGTCCACCGTGGGCTTCTCGGGCATGGGCTTCGACATGGCGGGCCTTCCGTTCGGCGCGGTGCTGCGACCGCTGTGTGCGGCACCGAGTCCGTGGTGAGGTGCCTGATTGTCCACGCACGTGCGGCGCGGTACTCCCGATGGTAGCGGCTCGCACCGTCATCGCTGACGGTCGGTACCACACGGTCCTGACGGACACGCCGGGTGTTTGGTAGGCTGTCGGAGTTTGTCCGGCGGGCGCGGGGTTCGCGAGGACTGCATCGTCGCCGTTCGCCGGGCGCCCGAAGGCAAGACGCAGCACTACCGGAGGAACGATTTGTCACCGAACCAGACCAGCCCCGCGAACGGCGATCGGCCGCTCCGGACGAAGGGCGCCGTGAAGCGGGCCCGCCGCAAGCTGACGAAGGACGACGTCACCGTCGTCGAGGAGTCGCTCCTCAAGCGCGCCGTCGCCGCAGCTGCCCTCGGCAACGCGATGGAGTGGTTCGACTTCGGCATCTTCGCGTACCTCACGGTGACCATCTCGCAGGTCTTCCTGCCGAAGGGCGACCCGGCCGCGAACATCGTCGCGACCTTCGGCTTCTTCGCCGCGGCGTTCATCGTGCGCCCGATCGGTGGTGCCGTCTTCGGCCCGATCGGCGACAAGATCGGCCGCCAGAAGGTCCTCGCGCTGACGATGATCCTGATGGCCGCGGGCACGCTCATGATCGGCCTCATCCCCTCGTACCAGACCATCGGGTTCTGGGCCCCGGTCCTGCTGCTCGTCGCGCGGTTCGTGCAGGGCTTCTCGACCGGTGGTGAGTACGGCGGCGCCGCGACCTTCATCGCCGAGTACTCGCCGGACAAGCGCCGCGGGTTCATGGGCTCGTGGCTCGAGTTCGGCACGCTCGCGGGCTACGTGCTCGGCGCGTCGATCGTCACCGGCCTGCAGTTCGGTCTCTCCGAGGACGCCCTCCTCAGCTGGGGCTGGCGCATCCCGTTCATCGTCGCCGGTCCGCTCGGCCTCATCGGGCTGTACCTCCGCCTCAAGCTCGAGGAGACCCCGGCCTTCCAGAAGCAGCAGGAGCAGGCCGCCGAGCGCGAGTCGCAGAAGACGCCGTTCCTCAAGCTCTTCGCGGAGAACTGGCGCGGGCTCATCATCTGCATCGGTCTCGTCCTGGTCTTCAACGTGACGGACTACATGCTCCTGTCGTACATGCCGACGTACCTCGAGCAGAACCTCGGGCAGAACGCGACCTTCGGGCTCATCCTGATCGTCATCGTGATGATCCTCATGATGGTCGTCATCACGTTCGGCGGCCGGCTGTCCGACAGGTTCGGCCGGCGCCCGGTCCTCGCGACCGGCTGCATCGGCTTCCTGCTGCTGTCGTGGCCGTCGCTCAAGCTCGTCCAGAGCGGCACCGGGGTCGGCGTGTTCTTCGGGCTGCTCATCCTCGGTCTCGTGCTCGTGACCTTCACGTCCACGATGCCCTCGACGCTTCCCGCGCTCTTCCCGACGATCATCCGCTACGGCGCCCTCGCCATCGCGTTCAACGTGTCGGTGTCGCTCTTCGGTGGGACGACCCCGCTCGCGACCGCCGCGCTCATCAACGCCGCGAAGGACGCCGGCTACGGCTGGGCCGAGGACATCCCGGCCTTCTACCTGATGGCCGCCGCCCTCATCGGGCTCGTCGCCGTGTACTTCACGAAGGAGACCGCCGCGACGCCGCTCATGGGGTCCGGACCGACGGTGGCGCACGAGGACGAGATCGCGGACGTCATCAAGGACTACAACGACCCGGAGTCCGACCTGGCGCAGTCCGACTGGGCGAAGGACTTCTCGACCAGCGAGATCCCGATCATCTCGGGCGACGTGCCGTCGTCCGGTGCGGGGTCGAAGGAACCAGCGGGCTCCTAGTCGCAGCCTGCTGCTCCGCACGAGCGGCCGGCCTGGAGGCACGGTGTGCGTCCGCCACGGACGTCGCCCCGTGCCTCCGCTCGTCCGGCGCGCAGGGCGCGGGCTGTCCGCGCCGTTTCGCGCTGTGCGACAGTTCACGGCTCCGCGCGCCCGTGACGTGTCGCTGACCGCGGGAGAACGCCGGCGCACCGCGTCCGCGCAGGGGCGGCCCGCGCGAGCGCGCTACGCGGCGCCGGCCTCGGGCCGCGGGCCGGCGGCGAGCCGCTCGGCGGCGCGCAGCAAGCGCGCGGTCACGGCGTGCGTCGGACGGTCGAACACCGTCGCCGCGGAGCCGTGCTCGACCACGCGGCCCTCGTGCACGACCAGCACGTCGTCCGCCATCCGCCGGACGGCCCGGAGGTCGTGCGACACGAACACCATGGCCACGCCCGTGCTGTCGCGCAGCCCCTCGAGGAGCGTCAGCACCGCGTCCTGCACCGTGGCGTCGAGTGCGGTGACCGGTCGTCGAGCAC
>NZ_BACZ01000453.1 GCF_000333375.1 Curtobacterium sp. B18 | reverse complement strand
ACCGTGAGCTCCGCGCCGTCCTCGAACGACAGGTTCTCGATGCGGCCGACGGCCGCCAGGTCGACCGCCGCACGCTCGATGAGCGCTCGGTCTTCGGCCGGCGCCTGCACGACGGCACGCGTCACGGGCGTCTTCTGCGAGGCCTTCGCCGCGGTCTTTGCGCCGCGGATGCCGATGAGTGCCTGCCCCACCGCGCCGAGGAGTCCGGTCGGCTCGGCCTGCGTGGGCAGCTCGGCCACGGTCGGCCAGGAGGCGCGGTGCACGCTGGTCTCGTGGGTCCAGGCCCACACCTCCTCCGTCGCGAACGGGAGGAACGGTGCGAGCAGGCGCAGCAGCGCGTCGATGGCGGCGCGGAGCGCGAGGACCGCGCTCGCCTGCGTCTCGTGCGTCGCGTCGGACGCGGTGCCGTACGCCCGCTCCTTGACGAGCTCGAGGTAGTCGTCGCAGAAGGTCCAGAAGAAGCGCTCGATCACCTCGAGGGCACGGGCGTGGTCGAAGGCGTCGAACGCCGTGGTGGCCTGGTCGATGACCGACCCGAGCTCGGCGAGCACGTCGACGTCGAGCGGCTCCGTGACGCTCGTGGCGCCCTCGGGCAGCGGGAAGCCGTAGACGAACTTCGCGGCGTTCAGGACCTTGATCGCCAGCCGGCGGCCGACCTTGATCTGCTTCGGGTTCTGCGGGTCGAACGCCGCGTCGGTGCCGAGTTTCGACGAAGCCGCCCAGTAGCGGACCGCGTCGGCACCGTGCTGCTCGAGGATCGACAGCGGCGTGACGACGTTGCCCTTGGACTTCGACATCTTCTTGCGGTCGGGGTCCACGATGAAGCCGGAGATCGACGCGTGCTTCCACGGCACGGTGTCCGCTTCGAGCTGGCTGCGGAGCACCGTCGTGAAGAGCCACGTGCGGATGATGTCCTGCGCCTGCGGGCGGACGTCGTACGGGTACACGAGGTCGTACAGCGCCGGGTCGGTCTCCCACTTGCCCGCGAGCTGCGGGGTGAGCGACGAGGTGGCCCAGGTGTCCATCACGTCCAGCTCGCCCTGGAACCCGCCGGCGACGCCGCGCTGGTCCTCGGTGTAGCCCGGGGCCGGCTCGGACGCCGGGTCGACGGGGAGCTGGGCCTCGGTCGGGACGATCGGCTGGTCGAAGACCGGGTTGCCGTCACCGTCGAGCGGGTACCAGACCGGCAGCGGCACGCCGAAGAAGCGCTGGCGCGAGATGAGCCAGTCGCCCGACAGGCCGCCGACCCAGTTGTCGTACCGGACGCGCATGAAGTCCGGGTGGAACGCGATCTCGTCGCCGCGGCGCCGGAGCGTCGCCTTGAGCTCCTCGTCGCGGGCGCCGTTCACGATGTACCACTGGCGCGTCGAGACGATCTCGAGCGGCTTGTCGCCCTTCTCGAAGAACTTCACCGGGTGGGTGATCGTCTTCACGTCGCCGATCAGGTCGCCGGACGCGGTGAGGGCGTCCACGACGACCTTCTTGGC
>NZ_BACZ01000454.1 GCF_000333375.1 Curtobacterium sp. B18 | reverse complement strand
GGGCGGACGCCGAGCTGTCCGCCGCGAACTGCTCGCCGCGCAGGAGCTCGGTCGCGTACGCCCAGTCCCACGACTCGACCTCGTGCCCGAGCACCCGGGCGCGGACCGCTCGTTCGTCGTCCGCGTTGCGCGCGGCCGCGCCGACGAGGGACGACAGCAGTCCGTCGACGGCCTCGGGCGTGCCCGCGGTCTCGTCGGCGGTGACCACGGCGGCGTGGTTCGGGAAGCCGAGGAGCTCGGCCCGCTCGGCCCGGAGCCGGACGATGCGCAGGAGGACGTCGCGGTTGTCGTGTTCGTTGCCTCGACGGCCACGAACGAGCGACGCCTCCATGATCCGCGCGCGCAGGCCGCGGTCGGTCAGAGACGCCAGCCACGGGTGCCCCGTGTAGAGCGGCAGTGTGATGAGCCAGCCGTCGAGCCCCCGGTCCGCTGCGGCTGCGGCGGCGGCGGACTTCGCGCCGTCGTCGAGGCCGGACAGTTCCGCCTCGTCGGACACGTGCACGGCGAGGTCGTTGGTGTCCTCGAGCAGGTTCCGCTCGAAGGTCGTGGTGAGCGTCGAGAGCTCCTGGTTGATCGCGGTGAGGCGTTCCTTGCCCGCGTCGTCCAGCCCGGCGCCGGCCAGGGTCATCTCGGTGTACGTCCGCTCGACCAGTCGACGGTCCTCGTCGGTGAGGTCCGTCCGGTCGGCGAGCGAGGCACGGACCGCTGCGACCCGTGCGTACAGGCGGCTGTCGAGCGTGATCGCGTCACGGTGCGCGGCGAGGAGCGGGGAGACCTCGGCCTCGAGGTCGTGCAGCTCCGGCGTCGAGTCCGCCGACGACAGGGTGAAGAACACGTGGCTGACGCGGGCGAGCAGCTGCCCGGTGCGCTCGAGCGCCACGAGGGTGTTCTCGAACGTCGGCTCGTCGGGGGAGGAGGCGATGGCCTCGACCTCGGTGCGCTGCTCGGCCATGCCGGCGTCGAACGCGGGGCGGTGGTGCTCGAGCCGCACCTCACGGAACGGCGGGAGGGAGTAGGGAAGAGTGCTCGGTCCATCGAACGGGGTTGCCATCGCTCCACCCTACGGACCCTGGTCGCTGTGGGACGGGAGGCGCGGTGCGGGCCCGACCCGCGCCTCCCGTCGGGCCGCTGGGTGCGTTCCTTCCCACAGCGACTGGACTGGAAAGCGGGAACGGGCGTACCTGGTCGAGATTATCGATCAGGTACGCGCGATTCGACCCGGTACGCCCGGAAGGGCCTGGCCCGGAACTGCAGGGCTCGCGCTCAGCGCGTCGCTGCGTCGATCAGCGTCTCGGCCGCGCGCCGCGCGTGCCGCGCCGGCGTCGACGAGCCGGCGATGGCGGCCGTGGTCTGCGCACCCTCGGCGAGGAGCGCGAGCTGCGCGGCGAGTTCCTCGGCGGTGGTGGGATCCGCGACGACCGACGCCGCGAGGTCCTGCACGAAGCGCTGGAACGAGTCCTTGTGGGCACGCGCGATCTCGGCGACGGCGGGGGAGGTGGCCCCGAGTTCCCCGAAGGCGTTGATGAAGCCGCAGCCGCGGAAGGTGTCGTCGCCGAACCACGACTCGAGGAAGTCGTAGACCGCGAGCAGCTTGTCCCGCGCGGTGGCGGCGCTGTCGACCGCACCGTGGACCCCGTGTTCCCAGATGTCGTGGCGTCCGGCGAGGACCGCCGCGATCAGCTGCTCCTTGCCGGGGAACGCGGCGTAGAGCTTCTTCAGCGACACCCCGGCACCGGTGCGGATCTCGTCCATGCCGACGGCCTGGATGCCGCGGGCGTAGAAGAGCTGGTCGGCGACGTCGACGATGTGTGCCCGGACGTCGGGGTCGACGGTCGGGAGGGTGCTGGCTGCCATGGGCGGACCTCGTTCGCTGCGTGTTCACCGTTCTCGACCCGCGCCGGGAACGACCGTTCTCTACTGTAGGCCACATCGGCGGAGAACGACCGTTGCGTCCTGCCGCACGCCGAGTACGTCGAGATCGAGGGCGCTCCGCACGGCCTGCAACGAGATCCTGCTGAGCTGGCTCGCGAAGGAGCGCGCGTGCTCGCATCGTGAGCAGAAATG
>NZ_BACZ01000455.1 GCF_000333375.1 Curtobacterium sp. B18 | reverse complement strand
AACAAGCGACAACTGAACGGGAGCTTTTCCATGGCCGAAGGGACACTGACCCCCAGTGTTTTGACCGCCTTCTGAGAGACCGGATCGTGTGGCTCGGCTCCGAGGTCCGCGACGACAACTCGAACGAGATCGCAGCCAAGCTGCTGATGCTCGCCGCCGAGGACCCTGAGAAGGACATCTACCTCTACATCAACTCGCCCGGTGGTTCGATCACCGCCGGCATGGCGATCTACGACACGATGCAGTTCGTGCCGAACGACATCGTCACGGTGGGCATCGGCCTGGCCGCCTCGATGGGGCAGTTCCTGCTCTCGTCGGGCACCCCGGGCAAGCGCTACATCACCCCGAACGCGCGCGTGCTCCTGCACCAGCCGTCGGGTGGGTTCGGTGGCACCGCCGCCGACATCCAGACGCAGGCGAAGGTCATCCTCGACATGAAGCAGCGGATGGCCGAGCTCACGGCGGAGCAGACCGGCAAGTCGATCGAGCAGATCCTCAAGGACAACGACCGCGACAACTGGTTCACGGCGCAGGAAGCCCTCGAGTACGGCTTCGTCGACCACCTCCGTGCATCGTCGACCGAGGTCATCGGCGGCGGTGGCACCGTCGGCGACGGCGAGACCCCGACCGACGCGGCCGAGCCCGACGCCCAGTCCTGATCCCACCCACCGAAGAAAAGGAAACGAGAATGCATCTCCCCATGCTCGGTGGCGCGCAGAACGTCCCGGCCCCCACTGATCGGTACATCCTGCCGAGCTTCGAAGAGCGCACGGCCTACGGCTACAAGCGGCAGGACCCGTACGCGAAGCTGTTCGAGGACCGCATCGTGTTCCTCGGCGTCCAGGTCGACGACGCGTCGGCCGACGACGTCATGGCCCAGCTGCTCGTGCTCGAGTCGATGGACCCGGACCGCGACATCGTGATGTACATCAACTCGCCCGGTGGCTCGTTCACCGCGATGACGGCGATCTACGACACGATGCAGTACATCCGTCCGCAGATCCAGACGGTCTGCCTCGGCCAGGCTGCCTCGGCGGCGTCCGTGCTCCTCGCTGCCGGCACCCCCGGCAAGCGTCTGGCGCTCCCGAACGCCCGCGTGCTCATCCACCAGCCGGCGGTCCAGCAGGGCGGCGGCCAGGCCTCCGACATCGAGATCCAGGCGGCGGAGATCCTCCGCATGCGCACCTGGCTCGAGGAGACCCTGTCGAAGCACTCGAACAAGACGGCGGCCGAGGTCAACAACGACATCGAGCGCGACAAGATCATGTCCGCCGAAGAGGCGCTCGAGTACGGCCTGATCGACCAGGTCCTCACGAGCCGCAAGAACCTGCCGGCGCTCGTCAAGTAGCACCGCACCACGAAGGCCCCGCACCGTCCGGTGCGGGGCCTTCGTGCGTCGCCGGGGCCGGTCCGGGTCGCGGGTCCTGGAGGCGCGGTGCGGGTCCGGTGGGTCGGCGTCAGTCCTCGGCGGGGTCGTCGTCGGCCGCGGGGGCGGGTCGGCGACGCACGAGCAGCAGGAGCGCGACGACGAGGCCGACGAGGACGATGCCACCGGCGCCGATCCAGAGCGCGTCGGACGCGGTGGAGTCGGTGCTGCCGGAGGCCGTGCCCGTGGTGTCGGCGGGGGTGCTCGCCGTGCTGCCGGCGGTGGCGCAGACGGGCGGCTTCGCGGATCCCGTCGCGGGTTCGAACCCGGCGGGGGCGTCCCAGCGGAACCGGTACTCGTCGGAGACGGTGTGGCCGTCGGCGGAGACGATCTGCCACTCGACGGTGTACTCGCCCGAGGCGCCGAGCGCGGCCGTCGTGGTCATCGACGGTCCGTCGACGGCGAGGCAGCCGTCCTCGTAGTACTTCCCGTCGGGACCGACGATCCGGTAGGCGAAGCCGGAGTTCGTGTCGTCGATGTCGAGCAGCTTGTCGTTCGTCGTGATCTCGAAGGCCTTCGGCAGCGCCGTGAGGGTGCCGTCGACCTTCGGGGTCGAGGCGATCATGTAGTTGTGCGCGCTGGCGGGGGCGGCGAGGCCGAGGACCGCACCGCCCACGACGGCGAGGGTGGCGGCGATGCCGGCACCGCGCCTCCAGACCCGCCGGAGGCGCGGTGACCGTCTCGTCGACGCGTCCCGCGCCGTCGACGTGTCCCGCTTCGTCGACGTGTCGCCGTCCGTCACTTGGAGGCGCTCCGGCGACGGGTGTTCGCGACGGCGACGACCAGGGCGACCGCACCGAGGACGAGGCCGCCGAGGCCGAGGAACCGACCGACGAGGTCGGGGTCGGCGGGGGTGGTCGAGGCCGCTGCCGCCGCCGTCGGGGTGGCCGCGACGGGGTCGCCGTCGTCGTCCGTGGCGGTGGCCGCGGTCAGGGTGATCGAGGGCGCCGGGTGCTCCGGCTCGGCCTGGCCGGCTTTCTGCTCCTGGTCCCAGTCGACCGAGCCCTTCTCGCAGGTCTGCACCGCGGGGAACTCGACGAGGTCGCCGGCCTTGCCGTCCGGCAGCGAGAAGGACAGCGAGAACGTGTCGCGCTCGTCGGCGGGGAGCGGGGTCTTCGCCGTGTAGGTGACGCTCGTGACGCGTTCGCCGGCGTCCTCGGCCGACTCGTCGTCCGCGGCGGCCGACGCGCTCGTGTACGGCGCCGTCGCCTTCGTGATGGTCCAGTTCGGGTTCACGGTGGGCGTGACCTCGATGATGGACTTCGGCACCTCGAACGTGATCTTCGTCGTGGGGGAGCCGTCGCAGCCGTGCGGGAGCGAGAAGGTGGTCGTCGTGTACGAGTTCGCCGCGGTCGAGGTGGCCGTCGCCGAGACGTGTGCGCTGGCGACACCCGCGGTGCCGAGGACGATCGCAGCGGTGACGCCGAGGGTCGCGGTGCCGACGACGGCGAGGCGCTTGGACATGGGGTTCCTTCCGGGACTGCGGGTTCTACAACTTGTAGAGAAGTCGTGGACACGCTAGCAGGATCGAACGCCCTGGGCGAACGCGCCGGAGGAAACCGGCCTGGCGTCGCCGTCGGTGTCACCGGTTGCGATTAGGCTCGGTACGAGTCGGGCAGGTCGTCGACCTGCATCGGTCAACCAGGGAGGGCACCGACATGGCACGCATCGGAGAGAGCGCTGACCTGCTCAAGTGCTCCTTCTGCGGCAAGAGCCAGAAGCAGGTCCAGCAGCTGATCGCCGGTCCCGGCGTGTACATCTGCGACGAGTGCGTCGAGCTGTGCAACGAGATCATCGAGGAGCGACTGGCCGAAGCCGGCGAGGACACCGCCAGCGGTGACTTCGAGCTCCCCAAGCCGCGCGAGATCTTCGACTTCCTGCAGGAGTACGTCATCGGGCAGGACCCGGCGAAGCGCTCCCTGGCCGTGGCCGTCTACAACCACTACAAGCGCATCCGCGCGCAGGGGCAGATCACCGCAGCGGAAGACCGCGACGACATCGAGATCGCGAAGTCGAACATCCTGCTGATCGGGCCGACCGGCTGCGGCAAGACCTACCTCGCGCAGACCCTGGCGAAGCGGCTCAACGTCCCCTTCGCGGTCGCGGACGCCACCGCCCTGACCGAGGCCGGGTACGTCGGCGAGGACGTCGAGAACATCCTGCTGAAGCTCATCCAGGCAGCCGACTACGACGTGAAGCGTGCCGAGACCGGCATCATCTACATCGACGAGGTCGACAAGATCGCGCGGAAGGCCGAGAACCCCTCGATCACGCGCGATGTCTCCGGTGAAGGCGTGCAGCAGGCGCTGCTCAAGATCCTCGAGGGCACGGTCGCCTCGGTCCCGCCGCAGGGCGGTCGGAAGCACCCGCACCAGGAGTTCATCCAGATCGACACGACGAACGTGCTGTTCATCGTGGCGGGGGCGTTCGCCGGGCTCGAGGACATCGTGTCGTCGCGCGTGGGCAAGCGGGGGATCGGCTTCGGTGCGCCCTTGCACAGCCCGCTCGACCAGCAGGACCTCTACGCCGACGTCCTGCCAGAAGACCTGCACAAGTTCGGGCTCATCCCGGAGTTCATCGGGCGCCTCCCCGTCGTGACCACCGTGTCGCAGCTCGACCAGTCCGCGCTGATGCAGATCCTCACCGAGCCGAAGAACGCGCTCGTGAAGCAGTACCAGCGGATGTTCCAGATCGACGGCGTCGAGCTCGAGTTCGACCGTGGTGCGCTCGAGGCGATCGCCGACCTCGCGGTGCTGCGCCAGACGGGTGCTCGTGGGCTCCGGGCGATCCTCGAAGAGGTGCTCGGGCCGGTGATGTTCGACGTGCCGTCCGACGACGACGTCGCACGTGTCGTGATCACCCGCGAGTCGGTGCTCGAGAACGCTGCGCCGACGATCGTGCCGCGGCCCCGGGCGAAGCGCGTCGAGAAGTCCGCGTAGCCCGCAGCTCGCGACGAAGCCCCGCACCGGATCGGTGCGGGGCTTCGTCGTGGGCGGGCGGGCGGTCGCCGGGGCCCGCGGATCGACGTCTGGTTCTTCCCATGACGGCTGCGATGGAAGGTGAGATCGGGCGTACCTGGACNGAACTTCCGACCAGGTACGCCCGATTCTACGCGGTACGCCCGTAACCGCCCGGTCGCCTACTCGAGCCCGCGGCGGCGCAGCAGCGGCCCGACCTCGGCGTCACGCCCGCGGAAGTCCCGGTACGCCTCGAGCGGGTCCTTCGCCCCGCCGACGCCGAGCAGCCGTTCCGCGAAGCGTCGACCGGCTGCACGGTCCAGCCCACCGTTCTCGCGGAACCACTCGACCGTGTCGGCGTCGAGCACCTCGGACCAGATGTACCCGTAGTACCCGGCGTCGTACCCGCCCGCGAACGTGTGCGCGAAGTACGTCGACGAGTACCGCGGCGGCACGGCCTCGACGGCGATGCCCGCGTCCGAGAGTGCCTGGCGTTCGAAGTCCTCGACCGAGGTCACCGCAGCGGCTGAGGCTGCCGAGAGCCGGTGCCACGCCTGGTCGAGCAGCGCCGCCGCGAGGTACTCGGTCGTCGCGAACCCCTCGTTGAACCCGGCGGAGTCGCTCAGCCCGAGGACGAGCTCCGGCGGCAGGGGTGCCCCGGTCTCGTGGTGCTTGGCGTAGTTCGCCAGGACGGACGGCCACGACATCCACATCTCGTTCACCTGCGACGGGAACTCGACGAAGTCCCGCTCGACGTTGGTGCCGGAGAAGCGCGGGTAGGTCGTGCGGGCGATGAGGCCGTGCAGCGCGTGCCCGAACTCGTGGAAGAGCGTCTCGACCTCGTCCTGGATGAGGAGCGTCGGCGATCCGGCGGCCGGCTTCGCGACGTTGAGGTTGTTCACGACGACGGGCAGCGTGCCGAGCAGCGCGGACTGCTCGACGACCGGGTTCATCCACGCTCCGCCGCGCTTGCCGTCCCGCGTGTAGAGGTCGAGCAGGTAGAGCCCGACCTCCTCGCCGTCGGACCCGCGCACCTCGAACACCCGGACCTCGTCGTTGTACCCGTGCAGGTCGGAACGTTCGGTGAAGGTGAGGCCGTAGAGCTCGCCGGCCGCGTGGAAGACGCCGTCGTGCAGGACCCGGTCGGCCTCGAAG
>NZ_BACZ01000456.1 GCF_000333375.1 Curtobacterium sp. B18 | reverse complement strand
ACGGTGCGGACACCGCCGGCGACGACCTGGACGTCCTGCGTCTATTCGCCGAGCGGATTGTGACGTCGGCGTCGGACCGGGTCGGGTTGACGAGCGTCAGGCGCTGGTTCTCGCCGGGCGCGACCGCGGTGATCGTGGACGAGCCGAGCGGGTCCGCCGAGGCGAACCACCCGACGTCCGTGCGGCCGTCGTCGGTCGGCGTCGTCGTGCGGGCGCCGGCGACGAGCGGCTCGGTCGACGTCACGGTGAAGGCGTAGCGGCCGTCCGGGAAGTCGTCGAGGGCGACGTCGGTGACGACGCCGGGCTCGGCGGTGGCGTTCACGGTGGAGCCGCCCCCGTCGGCGGTGGTGATGCCGAGCGTCACGCGGGCCGCCTCGGCGCCGGGGACGAAGAGGCGGACGATCGGTGCGGCGTCGGCGGTGTCGTCGCCGCGCTGGGCCTCCTGGGCGCCGTCGAGGACGACGCCGGGGATGATCTGCGACGTCGCGGGTGCGGCGCCGCCGGAGATGATGTCGAAGCCGCCGGGGGTGAGCGTCCGGACGATCGACTCCTGCATGTGCGCGACGATCTGGCCGCCGGACGACTCGACGTGCACGACGGTCGATCCCTGGTCGGACACGAACCCGGAGAGCGGGACGACCTTCTGCGTGTTCGGTGCGACGACGATGCCCGTCGTGCCGGGGGCGCTGACCGTCCCGGAGCCGTCGTAGATCGACAGGTCGACGGTCGCGTTCACGTCGGTCGGGTTCGACAGGGTGACGAGGGACGTGCGGCCGGTCTCGGTGGACCCGCCGACGAGCCAGGTGGACTGGCTCGGGTCGTCGCACGACGCAGCGCCGACCCCGACGAGGTCACCACTCGCGACGCTCTGGTAGCTGCTGCCGGCGACCTGCGGGGTCGTGTCCCCCGCGGGTGCGGTAAGGAGGCGCGGCTTGCTCCCGCCCGTCGAGGAGTCGTCGAGCCCGGAGCGCTCGACGCTCGACCCGGTGGTCGCGGTGGCGACGGTGGCGGTCCCGACCGTGCTCGCCTTCGTCGCGTCGTTGCCGGCGTCGTCGGAGAGTCGGAGGGCGTTGCCGGCGCAGACGCGCTCGGCGTCCGCCGGGACGGGCGTCACGGTCTTGCCCGCGGGACGCCCTGGTGCGGTCTCGGTGCCGATGGCGTGCGCGGCCGTGACGGCGCCGGCGGCGACCACGACGGCGATCGCGGTCGCCGTGCCGCGGACGACCCAGCGGCGGACGGAGGCGGGGGTACGGCTCATTCGTCGCGCTCCTCGTCGAAGGTGGTGGCGGGTTCCTCGGCCTCGATGACGTTCGAGGTGGCACGGCGTCGGCGGGGTGCCGTGGGCACCGCGAGGAGCGCCGCCGCGCCGAACACGACGCCGAGGACCACGAGGTAAAGGACGTGCGTGGCCCCGGGCGCCCGCCGAT
>NZ_BACZ01000457.1 GCF_000333375.1 Curtobacterium sp. B18 | reverse complement strand
TCCTCGGCGCGGGCCTCACGCCACGGCCGGGCCTCGAGCGGCTCCGGGTTGAACGGTTCGAGGCCGTGCTCGACACCGAGCGCGTCCAGCACCGCGGCGGCGACGGTGGCGTGGCCCATGGGGGAGTGGTGCAGTCGGTCGGGCGCCCACATGCGCGGGTCGCGGAGGACGCGGAGCGCCCACATGCTCGCCACGATCGCACCGTGCTTCAACGCGATCGCGTGCAGGTTCTCGTTGTAGATCGCCGTCTTGCCGCGGACCATCCCGAGGACCGGGGTCATGCCGACGTCGGGCCCGGTGAAGAGCACCACGGTCGCGCCGTCGCTCCGGAGCCGGGCGACCATCGCGTCGACGCGCTCGGCGAGCTCGTCGGGGTCGGAGCCCGGGCGGATGATGTCGTTGCCACCCGCGGACACCGTCACCAGGTCCGGGTGCAGCGCCAGCGCCGGCTCGACCTGCTCGTCGATGATCTGCTGGAGCAGCCGTCCGCGGATCGCGAGGTTGGCGTAGGCGAAGTCGTCGGACTGGTGTGCGAGGACCTCGGCCACCCGGTCCGCCCAGCCGCGGTTGCCGCCGGGCACAGTGGGGTCGGGGTCCCCGATCCCCTCGGTGAACGAGTCACCGATCGCGACGTACCTGGACCACGGATGACGATCTGACACCCCTCGGACCATAGTCTCGTGCCATGACGAAGGCCAACCCGTCCCGGAACCTGCCCGACGAGCTGCTCGACCGGATCGCCGCGCGTGCGCCCGACTACGACGCCCGGAACGCGTTCTGCGCCGAGGACCTGGACGAGCTGCGGACGGCGGGCTACCTCCGACTCGGTGTCCCCGTCGAGCGCGGCGGCGCCGGGCTCGGGCTCGCCGCGACGGCAGCGGTGCAGCAGCGGCTCGCGCAGGCCGCACCGGCGACGGCGCTCGGACTCGGGATGCACCAGGTCTGGGTGCAGGCGGCGCGCGCCGTCACCGCGCGAGGCGAGTCGTTCCTCCAGTCCGTCACCGACCACGCGGCGGACGACCGCCTGCTCGCGTTCGGGGTGAGCGAACCCGGCAACGACGCCGTGCTGTTCGACTCGACGACGTCGGCGGAGCCGGACGGCGACGGCGGCTACCGGTTCACGGGCACCAAGGTGTCGACCTCGCTCGCACCCGCGTGGGACGTCCTGAGCGTGTTCGGGAAGGACAGCAGCGGCGCGGAACCGCGACTGGTGCACGGCTTCGTGCTGCGGTCGGACGGCGGCGTCGAGCACCTGGACGACTGGGACACCCTCGGGATGCGGGCGACGCAGAGCCGGACGACGCTGCTGCACGGGGTGCACGTGCCGGCCGACCGGATCGTGCGGAGCCTGCCGGTGGGGCCGAACCAGGACCCGCTCGTGTTCGGGGTCTTCGCGGCGTTCGAGCTCCTCGTCGCGTCGGTGTACGTCGGGATCGGCTCGCGGGCCGTGTCGCTGGCGGTGTCGGCGGTGCACGCCCGGACCGCGCGGGACGGGACCCCGCGCGCCCAGGACCCCGACGTCCGGCGGGCGATCACGGACGTGCAGGGCGCCGTCGACGCGGTCGAGCTGCAGGTCT
>NZ_BACZ01000458.1 GCF_000333375.1 Curtobacterium sp. B18 | reverse complement strand
GCGCCCACATCACGCCGCGGGAAGAGCTGATGGTCAATGCTGGGAAATACGGTCATGTCTGCTTAGTTGCCGCCATCTCGTCGCCGACCGGGCTAGAGAAGTCCCCCTTGTTCCGTCGACTCGGGACGAGACACGTGGAAGCTCTCACGGTTCAGGATGTTGCCTCGATCCTCGACGAGGTGCTGCAACGGGCCGGTCAGAGCCGAGGTGAGTTGGACGGTCTTCGCGATGAGCTCCTGATGGCTGACATCGTCTCGTCTTTGTGACCTTCTGGGACCAGTCCGATGGCACACCAGACCACACCACCATCACGGTGACAATTTGCGGGATGTTCTCGTGAGTCGTGAGTCGTGAGTCGTGAGCTGTCGTCCGCCAGCTAACTTGTCCTACTGCCACACAACGTGTCCTGAAATACGGAGTTGGACAGGTTGCTTGGCAGCGCGGGCAGCCACGTCGACTAGTGCCAGGCTCAGCCCTCGTGCGTCGGGAGGCGTCCGTATGGCGTGCGTGGACTGAGATAGTCCGCGGACCACCTATGTGAGACAGGGTTCATTCCAGAGCAGGGCGTGGGTGTCGATGTTCGCGATTTCCTGCACGGATGTTCGAGATTCTGTGCACACCGAACTGCTCGGGCGAGAGAACGTACCGGCAGCGGTGAGCAGCTGCGCTTGGTGCCCGGCTTTGGCGGCGGTTGATGTCGTATTGCTGGCGCTCTGGGTGCGTTTCGCCTCGTGATGCGGCCGCGGCCCGATTGTGTGGGGGTTGACGCGGGTGCGAGCCGTTCGCGGCGGCAGGACCCGTTTAGAGGTAGCTGCAGATGCGTTCGGCGTCGCAGGTGGTCGGGTCGGCGGTGGCGGTGGTGTCGTAGAAGCCTGCCACGACGGCGCGGAGGGCGGTCAGTTCCGCGATTTGCGTGTCGAGGCTTTCCAGTTCCGCACCGAGCAGGGCGCTGACGTGGTGGCAGGGAGCGGTGCCGGCGTCGCGGAGGCGGAGGATCTCGCGGATCTGAGCCAGGTTCAACCCAGCGGCGCGGCCGCGGCGGATGAACTGCAACCGCTCGACGGTTTCGTCGCCGTATTCGCGGTACCCGTTCGGTGCGCGCTCGGGTGATGGCAGCAGTCCTTCGGCTTCGTAGAACCGCAACGCTTTCGTGGTCATCGCTGCTGCTGCAGCCGCCTCGCCAATCCGCATGAGCTCTCCGCTGTCGTCGTACCTCACCACCGCGGTGAACGTTCCACAATAGGGGAACATTCGTCCCGGTGGCTGATTTCTCCCTGCGCATCGCGGGTCGTCTGTGGTGAAGCCGGTCGAACCGCTCGGGCCCGATGGTGCGGGAGGTTTTCGGGGCCACGCCGGTGGACGGTCCGAGCCGGTGGACGGTCCGGGTCGGTACGCACTTCAGACGGTTGGGGCTTGACCTTCCCGTAGAGGGAAGGTCGAGGATGCGTGTAGGAGGGGCTGTCGAGCCTGCTTTTTCCGGAGTGAGGAGTCCTGATGTCAGAGGCAACGCCTGCCGAGTTCGACTTGGCGGTGATCGGTTCCGGAGGGGGCGCGTTCGCGGCCGCGATCCGCGCCACCAATCTGGGCAAACGGGTGGTGATGATCGAGCGCTCCACCATCGGGGGGACGTGCGTGAACACCGGATGCGTGCCATCGAAGGCGCTCCTCGCGGCTGCCGAAGCACGGCACGTGGCGCTCGACGCCGACCGTTTCCCCGGGATCCGCGCGTCCGCGGAACCGGTGAACATGGGCGCTCTGGTCGAGGGCAAGCGGGTGCTGGTGGAGGGGATGCGGTCCGAGAAGTACGTGGACCTCATCGGCGAGTACGGCTGGGATCTGCTGCAGGGCGACGCGTCCTTCACCGGCACGCCGGAGGACCCCGTGCTGACGGTGACGGACCTGGAAGGCCGGGAGGTTCCCGTCCGTGCGGCGCAGTACCTGATCGCGACGGGATCGGCGCCCTGGGCGCCCGAGGTTGCAGGGCTCGACGAGGTGGATTATCTGACCTCGACCACCGCGATGGAGCTGTCGGAGGTGCCGGCGTCGCTGCTGGTCTTCGGCGGCGGTTCGGTGGCGATCGAGATGGCGCAGCTGTTCTCCCGCCTCGGCTCGAAGGTGACGATGCTGGTCCGGTCCCGACTCGCTTCGAGGACTCTAGAGGTCCCCCGGGACCGAGCTCAAT
>NZ_BACZ01000459.1 GCF_000333375.1 Curtobacterium sp. B18 | reverse complement strand
GCGCCAGGCGGGCGCCCCGCGAGGTTGCCGACGACCGCGGGCAGCGATGCGATGAGCGCGTCCTGCGCGGCGGTGTGCTCGGCGCCGGTCGTGTCCTTCCCGCCGCCCAGGGTCTTCCAGAGCGCGGCGACCTCGTCGGGTGACATGTCGGCGATGCGGTCGGCGAGGGTGCGGTCGAGCATCAGGAGCGCGCCGAGCTCGGTCGGCGACAGGCTGGCGAGCATCGACGCGAGGTCGTCGTCGGACGCGCCGACGCCACGTCCCTCGATGCTGCCGAGGCGTCCGAGCGTCTCGGGGCCGGTGATCACCCGGAGCAGCGCCTGGTCGGCCGTCGTGCGGTCCTGCACGAGCTGCTCCCACTGCGCGTCGAGCGCCGCGGACCGGTCGCCGGCGTCGGCGATGGCCCGCTCCGCGTTCGCGAGGCTCCTGGCGTCCGCCTCGGTCGCGTCGTCGGCCTTCGCGGCGGAGCGGAGCGTCGGCAGCGTCAGCTGCTGTCCGGCGAGCTCGGCCGCGACGGTCCCGCGCTGCAGGCGGATCGCGTCGGCGTCGTCCTTGATGCGCTGGACGTCCTTCGCGTACTGGTCGAAGGCGTCCCCGGCGGCGTCGAAGGGCCGCGGAGCTCGGCGTCGAGCGCGGTGAGGGAGTGGTGCAACCACCACCGGGCCGCCGCACCGATCGGGCGGATGCCGGCGGACTCCTCGTCGAGGACGTACACGACGGTGACCGCGCCGCCGTGGTCGATCGCGGCGCGGAGGGCCGGGTTGTCCGCGAGACGGAGGTCGTCGCGGAGCCAGACCAGGGCGCCGGTCACCGTGCCGCCACGTCGACGTCGGACATCGTCCGGGGGCCGCGACGGGACGTCGACGCCCCGGCGGCGGTGCGGAGCTTCGTGCAGAGTTCGGTGAGCGTCCGGAGCTCGGCTTCGTCGAGCCCGGCACCGACCTGGTCGACGATGG
>NZ_BACZ01000460.1 GCF_000333375.1 Curtobacterium sp. B18 | reverse complement strand
CGACGATGCTCATGTCCTCGGGCACGCGCACCCCGCGCTCCCGCAGGCGGGCGAGCATGCCGATGGCGATGAGGTCGTTGAAGGCGATGCAGGCGGTGGCCCCGGCGTGCACGGCGGCGTCGGCGGCGGCGGCGCCCGAGTCGACGAACGGCGCGTGCGGTCCGACGCGGGCGACCCGTACGCCCAGGCGCTTCGCGACCCGGACGAGGGCGCGCCACCGCCGTTCGTTCGACCACGAGCTGTCCGGACCGGCGACGTACAGGACGTCCCGGTGCCCGAGCGAGACGAGGTGCTGCACGGCCTGCTCGACTCCGCCGGGGGTGTCGATGAGCACCGACGGGACCCCGGCCGGCCGACGGTTCACGACGACGAGCGGCGTGCGCTCGGCGAACCGGGCGATCTGCGCGTCGGTCAACCGGGACGCGGTGAGCACGGCGCCGTCGGCCTTGCCCGCGATCGCGCTGAGGGCGGCCATCTCGGCGTCGGCGGACTCCTCGGTGTCGACGAGCAGCTGGGTCCACCCCGCGCCGGCGAGCTGGTGCTGCGTGCCGCGGATGACGTCGAAGTAGAAGGGGTTCGTGATGTCCGACACGAGCACCGCCACCGCACGGGTGCGACCGGAGGTCAGGGCGCGGGCCTGCGAGTTCGGTACGTAGCCGAGCTCCCGCGCCACGCGCTGGATCCGCTGCTGCGTCGCCTGGTTCACGCGGTCCGGCAGGGAGAGCGCACGCGAGACGGTGGAGGGGGCGACGCCGGTCGCGTCGGCGATGTCGCGGATGGTCACCCGCCGGGCGGCGACGGCCTCCCGCCGGGCGGCGTCAGCCTCGCGCACGGCCCCCCGCCGGGCGGTGTCGGTGTCGGTCACGGTTCCTCCGTCGTCCGGGCCGGGGCGTGGGAGCACCGGTGCGGTCTGCCGGTGCCTCGATGCGCCGGTGCAGCGACCGTAAGCCGGTCTGGCAACAAGTGGCAACCGATTGCCGCATGTTGCCAGTGGCGCGACAGTGGTGCCACCGGGCAGTGCCGCCCGGAGGAGGTCTCGAGGAGGAAACCCCCGTGAACACGCGAAGACTCCATGTCCGCACCGTCATCGGTGCCGCGGCCGTGGTCGCCCTCGCCGCACTGTCCCTCCAGGGATGCGCGGTGGTCAACGGCAGCGGCGACGACCCCAACACCCTCCGCGTCATGATGGGCGCGGACACCACGTACCCCAAGGAACGCAAGCAGTGGCAGCAGGACGTCGCCGCCGAGTTCCAGCGGACCACCGGCGCGAAGGTGCAGTGGGAGACGTACTCCTCCGCGCAGGAGGAGCTGACCGCCATCCAGACCAGCGTCATCTCCGGGCAGGGCCCCGACGTGTACGCGATCGGCAGCACCTTCACCCCGACCGCGTACGCCACCGGCGCCTTCGTCGAGATGGGGTCGAAGGAGTGGAAGGCCGTCGGGGGCAAGGACCAGTTCGACCCCGCGTCCTTCGGCATCTCCGGACCGAGCACCTCGAAGCAGATCGGTATCCCGTTCGCCAGCCGGCCGTTCGTGATGGCCGTGAACAAGGACCTGCTCGCGAAGGCCGGCATCACCCGGATGCCGACGACGTGGGACGAGCTCACCGCCGACGCGAAGGCCACCACCAGCGGTGACGTGCACGGCATGGCGATCGCCTACGCCGACGGCTTCGACCCGTGGAAGTTCATCTGGGGCATGGCGCAGAACGCCGGCAACACCATCGTGTCGAAGAACGGCAAGGCCGAGATCGACACGAAGGCCGTGCAGAACGCCTACCGCACCTACTTCGACTGGGTCACGAAGGACGGCGTGGTCGACAAGGCCGCGATCGGGTGGAACAACGCCCAGGCCCTCGCGCAGTTCACCGAGGGCAAGGCGGCGTTCTTCCCGATGACGACGACCACGGCGATCAACTCGTTCACGAACACCCCCGTGGACGGCAAGTACGAGTTCGCACTGCTGCCGACGGTGCCCCCGGGAGCGACGTCGCGTCCGAGTGACGGGATCGAGGCCGCGAGCATCCTCTCCGGCGACAACTGGGTCGTCGCGGACTACGGCACGAAGCAGGACCTGTCGTTCGACTTCATCAAGCAGCTCAGCACGCCGAAGGCCCAGTTGGAGTACTACCGGCTCTTCGGCAACCTGCCCACGAACGCCGACGCCGCGGCCCAGCTGGCGGCCGACAACCCGCAACTCGCCCCGATCATCCAGGCCGGGAAGCTCTCGAAGCCCACCGCCTTCACCGGCGCCTGGTCCGACATCCAGCTGTCGCTCGTCGACGTCGTCGTGCAGTCCATCCCGCAGCTCAAGAGCGGCTCGGTCTCCGACGACCAGCTCCGGAAGCGTCTGCAGGACGCGCAGCAGGACGCCCAGTCCACGCTGAACCGCCAGAAGAACGGAGGCCTGTGATGACCGCCACGCAGACCCGGCCCGACGCGCAGCGTTCGCGGCCCCACGAGGTCCGCCCCGTCGGCAAGACGCCGTTGTACAAGCGGGAGCGTCCGCTCTGGATGCTCCTGCCCGGCGGCGTCCTCATGCTCGCCGTCATCGTGGTCCCGCTCCTGGTGGGCGTCTTCATCGCGATGCTCGACCTCGACCAGTACACGCTCCGTCAGTGGTTCAGCGCCCCGTTCATCGGGTTCCAGAACTTCGCCGAGGCGTTCACGGACTCGCCCCTGCTCCACTCGATCTGGATCTCGGTGTCCATCTCGGTGCTCGTCACCGCGGTCACGGTGCCGATCGGCGTCGCCGCGGCGATCTCCACGCAGAACCGGTTCCCGGGTCGCGGAC
Organism: Curtobacterium sp. B18; assembly: GCF_000333375.1. Lineage (GTDB taxonomy): Bacteria > Actinomycetota > Actinomycetes > Actinomycetales > Microbacteriaceae > Curtobacterium. The sequence continues at coordinate 10,161 of NZ_BACZ01000460.1, read as the reverse complement.
TCGTCCGGTCGATCTACCTCGTCCCCTACGTCCTCCCCGCCTTCGTCGTCGGCACGTTCTTCCGCACGATGCTGCAGCCGCAGGGCGTGGTCAACTCGATCCTGCACACCGACGTGCTCTGGCTGAACGGCTCGGCGTCGTACTGGGCGCTGGCCGGCGTCATGATCTGGACGAGCTGGCCGTTCGTCTACCTGCTCTCGCTCGCCGGACTGCAGGCGGTCGACAACGAGGTGCACGAAGCCGCCGCCCTCGACGGGGTGACCTGGTGGGCGAAGCTCCGCTACATCATCTTCCCGTACCTGCGCGGACCGCTCTCGCTCGCGATCATCATCTCGATCCTGCACAACATCAACAACTTCACCCTGCCGTTCGTGCTCTTCGGGATCCCGCTGCCGTCGAGCGTCGAGGTGATGCCCGTCCTCACGTACATCGCCAGCTTCCAGTCGTTCCGCTTCGGGCTCTCCGCCGCGATGGCGATCTGCTCGCTCGTGATCGTCGCGATCCCGCTCTTCGTCTACCTGCGGGCCGTGAAGCTCGACACCGGCGACGACGCCGGACCCGACCGCCGGCAGCGCCGGGCCGACCGGGCGACCCTCGCCGCGGCGACCCCGGCCGCCGCCGCAGACATCGACGGAGCCCGAGCATGAGCGCCTTCACCACTACCCGGACCCGCCCCACCGCGACGCTCACCGAGAGCATCACCGCCGGGGACCGCGGCCGCCGGCACAAGCGTCCGTACGACACCGACGTCACCCGACTGCTGCCCCGGTGGCTGCTCGTGACCGTGATCGCGGTCATCATCGCGTTCATCGCCGTCCCCGTGCTCTACATCCTGTTCGGCTCGGTCAACTCCGACGTCGCGGTCGCTCGCGGCGAGTACTTCCCCTCGGAGTTCACCCTGTCGAACTACGTCGAGATCTGGTCGACCGTCGCGCTCGGGCAGGGCCTCGTCAACTCGATGCTCACGGCCGGGGCCGTCGCCGTGGCGAGTGCGGCGCTCGCCGTGTCCACCGCGTACGTCCTCGTCCGGTTCCGGTTCCTCGGGCGGTTGACGATCCTCCGTGGACTGCTCGCGCTGCAGTCGATCCCGGGCACGCTCCTGCTGCTCCCCGTCTTCGTGGTGTTCTCGAACATCGCGAGCGCCACAGGCGTGCAGATCATCGGCACCCGCTGGGGCCTGTTCGTCACCTACCTGACGTTCGCCCTGCCGTTCTCGACCTGGGTGATGGTCACCTACCTGCGTGGCCTGCCGAAGGAGCTCGAGGAAGCGGCCCGCATCGACGGCGCCTCGAGCACGAAGATCCTCACCAAGATCGTCCTGCCGCTCTCGTGGCCCGGCATCGTCGTGTCGGCGATCTTCGCCTTCCTGCTCGGCTGGAACGACGTCCTGTTCTCGACGATCATGACGACCCCGAACACGCGCACGGTGGCGGTCGTCCTGCAGGTCCTCGGCACCACGCAGGAGGGCGGCGCCGTCCCGATCTACGGCCAGATGATGGCCGCGTCGATCGTCTGCGCCGTGCCGGTCGTCGCGCTCTACCTCATCTTCCAGCGCTACCTCGTCGGCGGTCTCACCGCCGGTTCCGTCAAGTAGCGCTGTGCAGTCTTCCGACTTGTCACAGTCCGCCTGGAGGCGCGGTGCCAGCTCGCCCCGCGCCTCCAGACTGCCTCCATGAAGGGAATGCAATGACCCAGCCCAGTTGGGAGCTCTCCGGTTTCGGCGACGAGATCGACGCCGACCCGGCGATCCAGGTCGCGGTATTGCAGGCGCTCGGCGCCAGCGCCATCGAGGTCCGCAGCGCCTGGGGGGTGAACGTCGTCGACCTCGACGAGGACCAGCTCGCCGGCCTCCACCGCCTGTTCGAGGAACGCGGGCAGACCGTGTCCGCCATCGCCTCGCCGATCGGCAAGGTGTCGGTCGACGAGCCCGTCGAGCACGAGGTCGGACGACTCGGTCGCGCGATCGCTGCGGCGCACGCTCTCGGCACGACGAACATCCGGATCTTCTCCTTCTACTTCGCGGGCCGGCAGCCCGAGGACGTCCGCGACGACGTCCTCGTCCGGATGCGGGCGCTCGCCGACCTCGCCGCGCGCGAAGGGGTCACCCTGCTGCACGAGAACGAGAAGGACATCTACGGCGACGTCCCCTCGCGGGTGCTCGACATCGTCGAGAGCGTCGGCTCGCCCGCGCTCCGGCTCGCCTGGGACAACGCGAACTACGTGCAGTGCGGCGTCAAGCCGTTCACCGACGGGTGGGCCCAGCTCGCGCCGTACGTCGACTACCTGCAGGTCAAGGACGCCCTCGCCGCCGACTCGTCGGTGATCCCCGCTGGGGAGGGCGACGGCGAACTGCTGCAGACCCTCACCGCGCTGCGCGACGCCGGGTACTCCGGCTACGCCTCGCTCGAGCCGCACCTCAGCGACTTCACCCACCTCGGCGGGTTCTCCGGCCCCGCGGCCTTCGGTCGCGCCGGTCGCGCCCTCCGGAAGCTCACCGACCAGATCGGAGTCACCCTGCGATGACCGAAGCAACCCCGCTCAAGCTGGCCGTCGTCGGCGCCGGCGTCATCGGACGCCACCACGCGAAGGTCGCCGTCCACCACCCCGACCTCGAGGTCGTCGCCCTGGTCGACGCGATCCCCGCCGCCGCCACGAGCGCCGCCGACGAGATCGAGGCGATGGGCGTGACGCGCCCCGTCACCACCGCGACCATCGAGGAGGCGATCGCGCAGACCGACATCGACGTCGTCGCGATCTGCTCGCCGTCCGGCATGCACGTGCAGCTCGCCGAGGCCGCCCTGGCCGCCGGCAAGCACGTCGTCATCGAGAAGCCCCTCGACACCACGATGCCCCGCGCCCGGCAGATCGCCGCGCTCGCCGCCTCGGCCCGCGACCGCGGGCTCGTCACGAGCGTCATCAGCCAGCACCGGTTCGACCCGGCGTCGGCAGCCGTGGCCCGGGCCGCGCACGACGGCGGGTTCGGCACGGTGACCTCGGGCCTCGCGAGCGTCGCCTGGTACCGGTCGCAGGGCTACTACGACTCCGGCGACTGGCGCGGCACCTGGGCGCTCGACGGTGGCGGCGCGGTGATGAACCAGGGCGTGCACACCGTCGACCTGCTCGTCTGGGCACTCGGACGTCCGGTCGAGATCTCGGCGCAGACCGGCCTGCTCGCGCACGACCGGATCGAGGTCGAGGACACCGCCGTCGCCACCGTCCGGTTCGCCGGCGGCGCGCTCGGCGTCATCCACTGCACGACGGCCGCCTACCCCGGGCTCTCCGCCCGGTACGCCGTCTACGGCACGCACGGGTCCGCCATCGTCGACGACGACCGGCTGGCCTACTTCCACATCGCGCCGGACACCGCGACGCTCGAGTCGGCCTCCACCACGGCGAACGCGTCCGCGGTCGAGGGCGCGGTCGACCAGAAGGACGAGGTCGTCCCGCCGGAGCACGTCGTCGGCGGCCCGGCCGAACCCGACCACTTCGCCGCGGGCCACGCACGGCAGTACACCGACATCGTCGCCGCGATCCGCGACGGCCGCGACCCCGGCGTCACGGTCGACGCCGCCCTCGTGTCCCTCGCCACCGTCCGCGGCCTCTACGTCAGCGCGACGCTCGGCGAACCCGTCCGGATCGACGACGTGATCGAGGGCAAGTACGACGACGTCGTCCCCGTCGTCGGCGCCCACGCAGCAGAAGGAGCCACCCGATGAAGTTCTCCGTGTTCACCGCCTCCACCCCCGACTGGACCCCGTCCGAGGCCGCGTCGACCCTGGCCGAACAGGGCTGGGACGGCATCGAGTGGCGCGTCGTCGACGACCGTCCCGCACCCGATGCGACGGTGCCCGCCGGCCGCTCGTTCTGGGCCGGCAACAAGTCGACGTGGCAGTTCACCGGCATCGAGGACCAGGTCGGCGAGATCGCCCGGATCACCGACGCCGCCGGGCTCGAGTACTCCGGCATCGGCGGCTACCAGCAGGCGTCCGACCACGACGGCGTCGACACCATGCTCCGGGTCACGAGCGAGCTCGGCGCCCGGCAGGTCCGGGTCACCATGCCGCACTACCGGCAGGAGCGCGAGCGCACCGGCGAGACGTACCCGCAGATGTTCGACCGCACCCGCGCGGACCTCGAGTGGGCCGTCTCCCGCGCGACCGAGCTCGGCGTGAAGGCACTGGTCGAGCTGCACCACATGACGATCACGCCGTCGGCGTCGGCGGCGCTCCGGCTCGTGGACGGCCTCGACCCGGCGCACGTCGGCGTCATCCACGACCTCGGCAACCTCGTCATTGAGGGGCAGGAGGACCACCTCGCGGCGTTCGAGCTGCTCGGCCCCTACCTCGCCCACGCCCACGTGAAGAACGCCCGGTGGGTCGACACCGGCGACACCCGCGCCGACGGGTCCGCGATCTGGCAGAACGAGTGGGCGCCCCTGCGCGCCGGCCAGGCGTCCGTCGCCGACTACCTCGACGCCCTGCGCCAGCACGGGTACGACGGCTGGGTCACGATCGAGGACTTCTCCACCGACCTCCCGCTCGAGGCCCGCACCGCTGACAACCTGGCGTACCTGCGGTCCCTCGTACCGGTGTCGGCATGACCGATCGCCGACCCGGCATCGTGCACCTCGGGGTGGGTGCGTTCGCGCGCGCCCACCTCGCCTGGTACACGGCGCACGCGGACGGTGAGCCGTGGGGCATCACCGCCTTCACCGGACGCTCACCGGACACCGCCGACGCGCTGAACGCCCAGGGCTGCCGGTACACGCTCGTCACCCGGGCGGCCGACGGCGACGTCGCCGAGGTGATCGACACGATCGTGGCCGCCCACCCGGGCAGCGACGACACGGCCTGGAGGCACGTGGTCGCGTCCCCGGAGACGACCATCGTCACGCTGACGGTCACCGAGCAGGGCTACCGATCCGGCTCCGACGTCCCCGCGCGGTTGGTCGCGGGGCTCGATGCCCGGCGCGCCGTCGGCGGCGGTCGGATCGCGCTGATGTCGCTCGACAACCTGACCCACAACGGCGACGTCCTCCGCGAGGCGGTGCTCGACGCCGTCGGGGACGAGGGCCTGCGTGCCTGGATCGAGTCGAACGTCGCGTTCCCCAGCTCGATGGTCGACCGGATCACCCCGGCCACGACCGACGCCGATCTGCGCGACCTCGCCGGGCTCCCCGGTGCGCTCGACGGTGACCGGGTGCCGGTGGTCACCGAGCCGTTCGCCGAGTGGGTGCTCGAGGACGCCTTCGACGGCATCGACCGTCCCGCCTGGGAGACCGCGGGCGTGCGGCTCGTCGACGACGTCACGCCGTACGAGCAGCGGAAGCTCTGGCTGCTGAACGGGTCCCACTCGCTGCTGGCGTACCTCGGCCTGCAGCTCGGCCACGAGACCGTGGCGTCCGCGATGGACGACCCGGTGTGCTGCGCCGCGGTCGACCAGCTGTGGGACGAGGCGGCTCGCGAACTGCCGCTCCCTGCCGACGAGGTCACCGCCGCACGGGATGCCCTGGTGGACCGGTTCCGGAACCCGCGCATCCGGCACACCCTGCGGCAGATCGCGTCCGGTGGGTCGCAGAAGCTGCCCGTCCGCGTCGTCGACGTGGTGCGCCACCGGCTCGAGCGCGACCCGTCCGACGGCATCGGCCCCGGAGCCGCCACGGCCCTCGCCGCGTGGTGGCTGCACTGCACCGACCAGCCCGAGTTCGTGGACGACGCCGGAGCCCCCGGGCCAGACTCGGACGTGCACGACGTGCTGCGCGTCATCGCCCCCGACCTCGACACCACCCCCGTGGTCGCCGCGATCACCGCGGCGGCCGACCGCATCCGGGCAGCCCGCGCCGGTGCCGGCACGACACCCGCCCGAACGGGCGCCGACGAAGGAGTCCCCGCATGACCGACACGACCACGAACCCCGCGGCCCCGGTGCCGGGCGCGACGGACCCGGCAGCCGCGACCGACCCGACCGCCGGACGCCCGGACACGTGGGCGTCGGCCGACCGCGGTCAGCTGATCGACCGCGCCGAGGTCATCGTCACGAGCCCGAACCGCAACTTCGTCACGCTGAAGATCACCACCGTCGACGGGGTCACGGGCCTCGGCGACGCGACGCTGAACGGTCGTGAGCTCGCCGTCGCCACGTACCTGTCCGAGCACGTGGTCCCGCTGCTGGTCGGTCGTGACGCGAGCCGGATCGAGGACGCCTGGCAGTTCCTCTACCGCTCGTCGTACTGGCGCCGCGGCCCCGTCACGATGGCCGCGATCGCCGCCGTCGACATGGCGCTGTGGGACATCAAGGGCAAGGTCGCGGGGATGCCCGTGTACCAGCTGCTCGGCGGGGCCTCCCGCACCGGGCTCATGGCGTACGGCCACGCGTCCGGCAAGGAGCTGCCGGAGCTGTTCGACTCCATCCGCGAGCACCAGTCCGAGGGCTACCGGTCGATCCGGGTGCAGACCGGCGTGCCCGGCCTCGAGTCGATCTACGGGATCGCGTCGAACAAGACGGCCTCGGGGAACGAGGGCGTCCGCTACGACTTCGAGCCCGCGCAGCGCGGCGCCTTCCCCGCGATGGAGGACTGGGACACCCGGGCCTACCTGCGCCACGTGCCCACCGTGTTCGAGGCCGTCCGGAACGAGTTCGGCCCCGAACTGCCGCTGCTGCACGACGGCCACCACCGGATGACCCCGCTGCAGGCGGCGAAGCTCGGCAAGTCGCTCGAGCCGTACGACCTCTTCTGGCTCGAGGACTGCACCCCGGCCGAGAACCAGGAAGCCCTGAAGCTCGTCCGGCAGCACACCACGACGCCGCTCGCGATCGGCGAGGTCTTCAACACGATCTGGGACTTCAAGGACATCATCCGCGACCAACTCATCGACTACGTCCGCGGTGCCGTGACGCACATGGGCGGCATCTCCCCGCTGAAGAAGACGATGGACTACGCGGCGATGTACCAGATCAAGTCCGGGTTCCACGGGCCGACCGACATCTCGCCGGTGGGGCTCGCGGCGCAGATGCACCTCGGATTGGCGATCCACAACTTCGGCATCCAGGAGTACATGCAGCACGGCCCGAAGACGAACCAGGTGTTCCGGCAGACGTTCACCTTCACCGACGGCTACCTGCACCCGGGCGACGAGCCGGGCCTCGGGGTCTCGCTCGACGTCGACGAGGCCGGCAAGTACCCGTACGAGCAGGCGTACCTGCCCTTCAACCGCCTCGCCGACGGCACCGTCCACGACTGGTAGCGGGCAAGCTGGGCCGCATGGGGTTCGCGGAGGTGGCGAGGGAACTGCTCCTCGTCGCGCCCGCGGACTTCGTTGCGGAGCGCACGGCTCGTCAGCGCTCGGTCCGCAAGGAAGACCGTGCCCTCGCCACGGCCATCGGCGGGCTCCGGAAGCCCGCACCCGCCGCGTGGGTCATCGACCTGCTGGCGCACGAGGGTGCCCTCGGCGACGCGGTCGACCTCGGGCCCGCGATCCGCAAGGCCCAGGCGGATGCCGACCCGGCCGTGATCCGGCAGCTCCGGCGTCAGCGGGCGAGTGTCATCGACGCGCTCGCGCAGGCCGGTGCCGACCTCGCCTCGGACGCCGGCCACCCGGTGACCCGGGCCGTGCTCGACCAGGTGCGGACGACCATCGAGGCGGCGATGGCGGATCCGCACGCCGGTGCCGCCGTGCGCTCCGGGCTCCTCGTCCGTGCGCTCGAGAGTGCCGGCTTCGACGCGGTCGACCTCGACGGGGCGCTCGCGGATCCGGACGCCGTGCCTGACGCCTGGTCCGGCAGCGACGCACCACCCATCTCCATCACCAGCGCGAGGGGTGCCCGGAAGGGGAGTCGTGCCTCCCGACCGACGGCGACGGCCTCGCACGACGCACCGCACCCGAACGCCGCCCCCGAGCCCGAGCGCGACCCCGAACCGGATCGCCACCTGGCGACCGAGCGGCGGGCGGCGCGCGAGGCGGAGACCGCGGCCCGCTCGGAGTCGCGCGACGCCGACGCCGCACTCGACGCAGCAGCGGGCGACCTCGAACGCGCAGAGGAACACCGCTCGGAACTGCGCCGTGCCCTCGACCGGGCTGACGCCGAGGTCGCCCGGCTCGAAGCAGCACGCGACGAGGCCGAGGCGGCGAGCGACCGGGCACGGGACGTCCTCCACGCCGCCCAGGAGCACCGGCGCGGCCTCGGCCACTGAGCGACCCGGCGCCGCCTGCATGTTCCTTCCCATGGCGCGTGACGTGGAATGCAGGATCGGGCGTACCTGGTCGGAAGAATCGACCCGGTACGCCCGGAACGACCGGCTACGCCCGGAACGACCCGGTACGCCCGGAACGCCCGGAACGACCCGGTACGCCCGGAACGCCCGGAACGACCGGGTACGCCCGGAACGCCCGGAACGACCGGGTACGCCGCGATACCCCGCGTGCGGCCTGCCGGGCCACATCGTTACCCAACAGTTGTCGTTCTTGACGGGACGCATTGGAGCGGTCTAATCTCGGGCACCATGCTTCGGGCCGGCGATGGTCCGCCGGGCACGACCCCCGCAGCAGCACCGGGCGGCCCGGGTACAGGACTCGCATCATCGCCGACGCACCACCCGCCCGCAGCCCCTGCGCGGACGGTCGGTGCGCGGTGCGCGGCGCACCCCGGAGACATGCCGCGATGCCGGGTCGAGCACTCCGGGGCGCCATCCAGGAGAGACGACGCATGTCGGAACCCCGCACCAACCGAACCAGCACCCTGACCCCGCCGAGCGGCACCCACGTTCCCGCCGACGGAACCGCGGCCGGACCCGCCGACCGAACCGCGGCCGAACCCGCGACCCGAACCGCGACCGGACCCGCCGCCCCACCGCAACCGTCCACGGCACGCGAGGGGCTCCTCGCCCGCCTCGGCATCCCACACGCCCTGCGCTGGGGCTTCCTCGGCGTCCTCGTCTTCATGACGGGCGACGGCATCGAGTCGAACTTCGTCGCACCGCACATCGCCGGCGTCCTCGGCAGCGGCGGCACCGACAGTGCCGCGATGATCATCGGCATCTACGGCGTCGCCGTCCTGGTGGCCTCGTACTTCGCCGGTGTGCTCTCCGACCTCTGGGGGCCCCGCCGGGTGATGACCATCGGCGCCGTCCTCTGGGTGGTGTTCCAGGTCGCGTTCCTCGCGGCGCTGCCCACGGCGTCGGTCGGGCTCATCGCGCTGACGTACTTCCTGCGCGGCCTCGGCTTCCCGCTCTTCGCGTTCTCGTTCCTGTGCTGGATCAACCACACCGTCGCCCGCGAGCGGAACGCCACCGCCGTCGGCTGGTTCTACGTGGTCTTCACCGGCGGGCTGCCGACGCTCGGCTCGCTCATCGCGATCGGCAGCATCCCGGCGTTCGGCGGCGGATCGCTCGGCGAGACGTGGTCGATGGCCCTGTCGCTCGTGTTCGTCGTCGTCGGGTGGGCGATCGTCCGCTTCGGCGTGCACGAGTCCACCGGGCTCGGTCGGATCGCACCGCGCTCGCACTCCGCCGCCCGGGTGATCGCCTCCGGCATCGAGGTCTGCATCAAGCGGCCGAAGGTCCTGCTGGCGGTGCTCATCCGGCTCGTGAACACCGCGCCGGAGTTCGGCATGTTCGTGATCATGCCCGCGATCATCGGCACCGAGCTCGGCTGGGGGCAGTCGAAGTGGCTCACGATGACGGTGATCGTCTACGCCGGCAACATCCTGTTCAACGCGTTCTTCGGCGCCCTCGGTGACCGCATCGGGTGGATCCGCACGGTCAAGTGGTTCGGCATCGGCGCCTCCGCGATCGGGCTGCTCGCCTGGTGGTACGTGCCGCACCTCGTGCCGGCCGGCTCCGAGTGGGGCTTCTGGCTCGCGACCGCCGCCGGCACCGTGTTCGGCATCATGCTCGCCGGGTTCACCCCGATGGGCGCGATCGTCCCCGCCTTCGCCGGCGAGGAGCGTCGCGGCGCGGCCATGGCGATGTACGCCACCGCGGCGGGCGGTGCGACCTTCCTCGGGAACGCCGTCGTCAGCGCGGTGCTGCCGTGGGGCGGCCCCGGCGGCGTCGTCTGGACGTTCGTCGCGCTCTACGCCCTCGCGTTCGTGGTGCTCTCCCTCCTCAAGGTGCCGGAGGGCGCCGAGGCGGCCGGTCACTGACGGCACCCCCTGCGGGACGGG
>NZ_BACZ01000461.1 GCF_000333375.1 Curtobacterium sp. B18 | reverse complement strand
TCCGACCCGACCTGCACCGCGGGGAGGGCGTCCGGAATTCGTCGAGCGTGCCGGGCCACCCGTCGACCTGGGCGTAGCGGAAGCCGTGGAACGTGAAGCGCGGCTCGAAGACGTCCTCGCCGTCCCCGCTGAGGGTGAAGTGGTCGGTGGCCTTCGCGGTGCGCAGGGGGCGCGTGCCGAGCTCGTCGTGCTCGAGGACCTCGGCGTGCTGCAGGGTCAGGACCGTCCCCGCCGGGCCGGACGCGGTCACCCGGACCCAGCCGACCAGGTTCACGCCGAAGTCGACCAGCGTGGCGCCGGCGGGGCTCGTCCAGACCTCGACCGGGGCGATCTCGGCGAGCGGGCGGACGGGCGGCACGGTGTCCGCGACGAGTTCGCGCTCCCCGAGGTCCACGGTGTGCACCCCGCTGGCGTGCTCGGGCGCCCCGGGGTGCTTCCACGCGGTGTCGTCGATCCGGGCGTCGACGTCCTCGCCGTCGTAGAGCTGGTCGGCCGTGATCGCGCTCGAGAGCGCCTGCCAGTCGGTGTCGGTCGCGATGACCTGCTCGTGGCCGTCGGCGAAGGTGACGCGGAGTTCGGCGAACCCGGCGACCTCGTCGGCGTACCAGCCGCCGCCACCGCCCCACGCGAGGCGTCCGGCGGCCCAGCCCTTGCCGAGCACGAGCGCCAGGACGGCGGCGCCACCTGGCTCGGTGCCGGTGAGGTGCGCGGTGACATCGTGCGAGACGACGCGGACGCGCCACTCGTAGCTCGTCCACCCCGGTTCGAGCAGGTGGTCGGAGACGCGCTGCCCGCCGAGCCACGCCTCGACGACGCCGAGGGCGCTGACGTCGAGCGTCGCGCTCGTCACGGCACCGTGGCCGTCGTCGAGGGTGAACTCGCGGCGCAGGATCGGCGCGCTGGCGAGGTCGGCGTCGCTCGCGATGAACGGTGCGGTCCAGTCGGTCATGTGGTGTGTCCTTTCACGCGACCGGTCGTCGTCGACCGGTGCGGGGTCTCGGGTCCGGCCACCCCGCCCGGGTGGGCGGGGTGGCGGAGGCGGGTCGCGCCTCCAGGCCGGTGGGCGTCAGCCCTTGACGGCGCCGCTGGTCATGCCGGCGACGATCTGACGGTTGAAGAAGACGTAGAGGATCAGCGGCGGGATCGTGATGAGCAGCACGTCCGTGAAGAGCAGGTTCAGCTGACTGACCGACTGGCTCTGGAACGCGTAC
>NZ_BACZ01000462.1 GCF_000333375.1 Curtobacterium sp. B18 | reverse complement strand
CGGAGGAACGCGGCGGCGACACCGGCGTCGACGGGCACGTGCAGACCGGTCGTGTGCGAGAAGTCGTCGGTGCAGATGGCGTAGACGGCGTTCGCGACGTTCTCGGGCACGACCTCGCGCTTCAGGATCGTGCGCTGCGCGTAGAACTTCCCGAGGTCCTGCTCGTCGATGCCGTACGTCTTCGCCCGGTTGGCACCCCAGCCCGACGCGAAGATGCCCGAGCCGCGGACGACGCCGTCGGGGTTGATGCCGTTGACGCGGATGCCGTGCTCGCCGAGCTCGGCCGCGAGCAGCCGGACCTGGTGCGCCTGGTCGGCCTTGGTGGCGGAGTAGGCGATGTTGTTCGGCCCGGCGAACACCGAGTTCTTCGACGAGATGTACACGATGTCGCCGCCGAGGCCCTGCTCGATGAGGACCTTCGCGGCCGCCTTGGACACCAGGAACGATCCCTTCGCCATGACGTCGTGCTGCAGGTCCCAGTCCTGCTCGGTGGTCTCGAGCAGACTCTTGCTCAGCGAGAGTCCGGCGTTGTTGACGACGAGGTCGAGGCCGCCGAAGTGCAGGAGGGTCTGCTGGATCGCCTGCTCGATGTCCGCCGAGCTCGTCACGTTCGCCGCGACGCCGATGGCCTGGTCCGGGCCACCGATCTCGGCGGCCGCTTCCTGGGCCTTCGTCAGGTCGAGGTCCGCGATCACGACCGCCGCGCCCTCGGCCGCCAGGCGCTTCGCGATGGCCTTGCCGATGCCGCTCGCGGCACCGGTCACGAGTGCGATCCGGGTGCTCAGCTTCGCGGGGGCAGGCATGCGCTGCAGCTTGGCCTCCTCGAGTGCCCAGTACTCGATGCGGAACTTCTCGGCCTCGTCGATCGGGGCGTAGGAGCTGAGGGACTCCGCGCCGCGCATGACGTTGATGGCGTTGACGTAGAACTCGCCGGCGACCCGGGCGGTCTGGGCGTCCTTGCCGTACGAGAACATCCCGACGCCGGGCACGAGCACGATGAGCGGGTCGGCGCCGCGGATCGCGGGGCTGGTCTCGTCGGCGTGGCGGTCGTAGTACGCCTGGTAGTCGGCCCGGTAGGCGTCGTGGAGTTCGTGCAGACGTTCTCGGGTCTCGTCGATGCTCGCGGTGGCAGGCAGGTCGAGGATGAGCGGCTTGACCTTGGTGCGGAGGAAGTGGTCCGGGCAGCTCGTCCCGAGGGCTGCGAGCTCGGGTGCCCGCGACGACGCGAGGAAGTCGAGCACGACGTCACTGTCGGTGAAGCTGCCGACGACGGGCTTGTCGTGCCCGGCGATGCCGCGGATCGTCGGGGCGAGGGCGGCCGCCCGGACGCGGCGGTCGGACTCGGGCAGCGCGTCGAAGCCCGGACGGACGGGGCCGAAGGGCTGGTCCCGGCCGTGCTCGCGGATGAACGCCTCCGCGGTGTCGATGATCCAGCGGGAGTTCGCTTCGGCTTCTCCGGACGAGGAACCCCAGGCGGTGATGCCGTGGCCGCCGAGGATCGTGCCGATCGCCTCGGGGTGCTGCTCCTGGATCGCCGCGATGTCGAGTCCGAGCTGGAACCCCGGCCGGCGCCACGGCACCCACACGACCCTGTCGCCGAAGATCCGCTCGGTCAGCGCCGGGCCGTCCGCAGCGGTCGCGATCGCGATGCCGGCGTCGGGGTGGAGGTGGTCCACGTGCGCGGCGTCGACGAGTGCGTGCATCGCGGTGTCGATCGACGGTGCGGCACCGCCCTTGCCGAACAGGGTGTGGTCGAACGCCGCGACCATCTCGTCCTCGCGGTCGACGCCGGGGTAGACGTTCCGCAACGCGCGGACCCGGTCGACCCGGAGGACCGCGAGGCCCGCCGGGGTGAGGGTGCCGAGGTCACCCCCGGAGCCCTTCACCCACAGCAGCTCCACCGGTTCGCCCGTCACCGGGTCGGTGTCGGTGCCCTTGGCGGAGGTGTTGCCGCCGGCGTAGTTCGTGATCCGCGGATCCGAGCCGAGCGCGTTCGACCGCGCGATGAGCGCCGTGACCGTCTCGTCTGCGGACGTGGCGTGCGGTGCGGGGTCCACCCGTGCCTCCAGTCCTGTGCTTGTCATGGTGTCTACGCGCCCCAGCCGGCCTGCACGCCGCCGACCCGGTCCTCGGCGATCTGCCGCTGGTAGCCGGAGTCGAGGTAGGCGTGCATCGGGTTCGCCGGCAGGCCACGGGATTCGCGCCACGCGGCGAGGTCTGCCCGGACGTCGGTCTGGTACGCGTCCATGAAGACCTCGTTCGCGCCGAGGACGTCGTGCGCTTCCTGCGCCGCGGTGAGCGCGACGCGGTCGAGCAGCAGCGCCCGGGCCGTCATCTCCTGCACGTTGAGCACGGAGCGGATCTGCCCGGGGATCTTGTCCTCGATGTTGTGGCACTGGTCGAGCATGAAGGCGACGTCCGGGTTGTCGTACCCGCCGCCGCGGATGACCTCGACCAGGATGCGGAACAGCTGGAACGGGTCCGCCGCACCGACGATGAGGTCGTCGTCGGCGTAGAAGCGCGAGTTGAAGTCGAACGACCCGAGCTTCCCGAGCCGCAGCAGCTGCATGACGATGAACTCGATGTTCGTGCCGGGGGCGTGGTGCCCGGTGTCGAGGCAGACCATCGCCTTGTCGCCGAGCGCGGCCGTCTGCACGTAGCTCGTGCCCCAGTCCGGGACGTCCGTGTGGTAGAACGACGGCTCGAAGAACTTGTACTCGAGCACGAGGCGCTGGCCCGGACCGAGCCGGTCGTAGATCGTCGACAGGCTCTCGTGCAGGCGGTCCTGCCGACTGCGCATGTCCTCCTGCCCGGGGTAGTTCGAGCCCTCCGCGAGCCAGATCTTCAGGTCGCGGCTGCCGGTGGCGTCCATCACGTCGATGCAGCGCAGGTGGTGGTCGATCGCCTTCTGCCGGATCGTCTCGTCGACGTGGGTCAGGGCGCCGAACTTGTAGTCGTCGTCCTGGAACGTGTTCGAGTTGACGGTGCCGAGGGCGACGCCGTGCTCCTCCGCGTGGCGCTTCAGGTCGGCGAAGTCGTCGACGAGGTCCCACGGGATGTGGAGTGCGACGGTCGGCGCGAGACCGGTGTACCGGTGCACCTGGGCGGCGTCAGCGATCTTCTCGTAGGGGTCGCGCGGGGTGCCCGGCGTCCCGAACACCTTGAAACGGGTGCCGGAATTGCCGAACGCCCAGCTGGGCAGCTCGATCGCCTGGCGCGCGAGCTGGTCGGCGATGCCGGCGAAGGTCGGGGTCGATGTCATCGTGCACTTCCTCGTGGCTGATTGAATCGTTTCATACGGTACGGCCTGCGCGGGGTTCGCGCAAGCCGCGGTGAGCGACGAACTACGATTCCGACATCGAACCGGCCGGTGCGGCTGGTTCGACGTCGGGAACGTGGTTCGACACGGGGCGGAGCGGGACCGCCGCGCCCCGTGCCCATCGCTACGCGGCCGGCACGGCAGCGGGCGCACGCAGCTCGTGCGTGCCCGCCGACACCCGCTGGTCTTCGACGCCCGGCAACCGGACCACGGCCGTGACGCCCTCCGGCACCGTCACCCGCACGAGGAGCTCCCCGTCGACGAGCTCCCACCGCACCGCGACGTGCCCGTGCACCGTGTCGAGCGAGGTCGACGCCCAGGTCAGGCCACCGCCCGGCTGCGGCGCGACGAGCACCGACGCGTAGCCGGGCTCGAGCGGCGCGAGTCCGCCCACCACCCGGTGCATCCAGTCGGCCACGGCACCCAGGGCGTAGTGGTTGAACGAGGTCATCTGCCCCGGGTTGATGGTGCCGTCCGGCAGCATCGAGTCCCACCGCTCCCACACCGTCGTCGCGCCCATCGTCACCGGGTACAGCCACGAGGGGCACTCGGTCTGCAGCAGCAGCCGGTACGCGTCGTCGACGTGTCCGGTCTGCGTCAGCGCGTCGGTGATGAACGGCGTCCCGGCGAAGCCCGTCGAGATCCGGTAGCCGGACTGCTCGACGAGCGCAGACAGACGGTCGCCGGCCGTGGCCCGCTCCTCTTCGGTCAGGATCCCGAAGACGATCGCCAGCGTGTAGACGGTCGTGCAGTCGGACAGGATCCGACCGTCGTCCTGCAGGTAGTGGGTCCGGAAGCCGGCCTGGAGGCGCGACGCGAGTTCCCGGAACTCGCTCGCTTCCGCCTCGTGGCCGCCCAACAGCTCGGCCGCGTCCGCCGCGATGGTGGCGGACCGGTAGGCGCAGATCGTCGCGACGACGCCCTTGTCGGCCTTCGCCGCCGCGGGGTCCTCCGGCGGGGCGTCCGGGTCCAGCCAGTCGCCGAACTGGAACACGGTGTCCCACAGGTCCTCTGGGGAGAGGTGGTCGCGGATCCGCCGGAGGTGTGCGGCCATGGACGGGAACTGCTCCTCGAGCACCGCGGTGTCGCCGTACGCCTGGTAGAGCGTCCACGGCACCCAGACCCCGGCGTCCGACCAGACGGCGGTGGCGTCGGGCGTGCCGAAGTCCTCGGCGGGGGAGTACTTCAGCACGTCCGGGACGACGAACGGGATGACGCCGTCGGCGTGCTGCTGCTCGAGCCAGACGTCCCGGAGCCAGTCGCCGAGGAGGCCC